>JAPKYJ010000013.1 GCA_026394375.1 Methanomassiliicoccales archaeon | reverse complement strand
GAGGGCCGCGACATCATGCTCGATGTCGTGCGGCGGACGGCCGAAGTGATCTTCATGCCTTTGACCGTGGGCGGCGGCATCCGCACCTGCGACGATATCCGCATGCTCCTCAATGCCGGCACCGACAAGGTTTCGATCAATTCGGCCGCTTGCCGCGATCCGGAGTTCGTGCGCCAGGCCGCGCGGCGCTTCGGCATCCAGTGCATCGTGGTCAACATCGACCCCAAGCGCGTGCAGAAAGATGGCCGCGAGTTCTGGGAAGTCCACACACACGGCGGCCGCCGCGGCACGGGCCTGGAAGCGGTCGCCTGGGCCCGCCAGGTCGAAGAACTGGGCGCCGGCGAGATCGTGCTCACCAGCATGGACGCGGACGGCACCAAGGACGGTTACGATATTCCTCTCACCAGCAGAGTGGCGGAGGCGGTGGACATCCCGGTGATCGCTTCCGGGGGCTGCGGCAACGCCAGGCATATCTATGAAGTTCTTTCCCAGACCAAAGCGGAGGCGGCCTTGGCAGCTTCCATATTCCACTACAATGAGCTCACAGTGCAGCAGGTGAAAGGCTACCTGCGCGATAGGGGGGTGGCGGTGCGATGACCTTGCCGCTGAAATTCGACGAGAAAGGCTTGATCCCGGTCATAGTGCAGGACTCTGAGACCAACGAAGTGCTGATGATGGCGCATGCGAACCTAGAGGCATACAACAAGATGATCGAAACGGGCAAGACGCACTTCTGGTCCCGTTCCCGACAGAGGTTGTGGATGAAGGGCGAGACCTCTGGCAACGTGCAGCACATCGTTTCCATCCAGACCGATTGCGATGCCGATTGCCTGCTGGTGAGGGTGAAGCAGACCGGGGTGGCCTGCCATTTGGAGCGCCCCTCTTGCTTTGGAGATGTTCTGTATGGCGATCTCAAAGGCACTGCCGCCATCTTGCCGGAGCTGAGGCGGGTGATCAAGGACCGCAAGGAGCATCCGCTCGAGGGTTCGTACACCACCACTCTGCTAAAAAACGAGGACAAGATGCTGAAGAAGGTGGTGGAGGAAGCGGCGGAGATCGCCCTGGCGAGCAAAGGCCAGGATAAGCATATGCAGACGTGGGAGGTGGCCGACCTCATCTACCACCTGATGGTGGTCATGGAGGGAAAGGAGATACCGCTGGAAGACGTCTACCGCATGCTATCGGAAAGGAGGAAGTAGATGCGCATCGACCTGCACTGTCACACCCTGCTCAGCGACGGTGAGCTGCTGCCCATCGAGCTCGCCCGACGGGCGGTCGTCAAAGGGCACACGGCCATCGCCATCACTGATCATGCCTCCCTCTCAAACCTGGACCGACTGATCAACGAGGCCAGGATCGATGCCGAGCTGGCTCGTGAATGGAACATCGAGGTGCTCGTGGGCGTGGAGATCACCCACGTCCCGGTCCGCAGAATAGACCAAGTGGTGGCGGAAGCCAGAAGGAAAGGCGCGCAGATCATCGTCATCCACGGGGAGACGATCAACGAGCCGGTGGAGAAGGGCACGAACCTGGTCGCGGTCAGCAATCCGGACGTGGACATCCTCGCTCATCCGGGCTTCATCACCATGGAAGAGGTCGAACTGGCGAAGAAGAATGGCGTGGTCCTGGAGATCACCTCACGCAGATCGCACAGTTCCACCAACGGACATGTTGCCAAGTTAGCGCTGCAGGCGGGAGCGAAGATGGTGGTCAACACCGACGCCCACGCTCCCTCCGATCTCATCGACTACGAGACCGCGATCAACGTCGCCATGGCAGCGGGCCTGCCTCGAAGGGACGCGGAGAAGGCGGTGAAGGACACCCCTTTGCAGATGCTCAAGAAGGTGAAAGGCCGATGAAAGTGCTGAAGTTCGGAGGTTCCTCGCTGAAGAACGGCGAGGCTCTGAAACGGGTCTGCCGCATCATCGCCGCCGACGACGAATGGAAGGTGGTGGTGGCCAGCGCTTTGTCCGGCGTCACAGAAGAGCTGATACAGTTCGTCTCCCAGCTTCGGAAGGAAGAGGACGTTGAGGCCTTCATCAAATCCCTGGAGGAGAAGCATGTGGCCTTGCTCAAGGAAGCGGTCTCCAACGAAGGCATCCGCAAAGCAGCCTGCGCCAAGGTCAAGGAGAAGATCCTGCGCCTGGAGAGAGCGCTCTATGGCTTCTGCTATCTGGAGGAGCTCACCCCCCGCACCAAGGACATCGTGCAATCGCTAGGCGAGAGGCTCTCCGTCGTGCTGGTGGCAGCGGCCCTGCAGGACATAGGTGTGAAGGCGGTGGCAGTGGATGCGGACGAGCTGGGCATCATCACCGATGGAGTGTACGGAGCGGCGACGGCGGACCTGGAAGCGACCCGGAAGCACGTCTGCCCGAAGGTGCGGGCCATGTTCGACCGTGGCGAGACGCCGGTGGTAACGGGCTTCTTCGGACGGACCCCGGAAGGCCACGTCACGGTCTTCGGACGCAACGGCAGCGATTACTCCGCTTCCGTCATAGCGAACGTCCTCAACGCCGATGCATTGGAGATCTGGAAGGACGTGGACGGTTTCATGTCCGTCGATCCCAAGATCGTGAAGGAGGCGGTGCCCATCGATACCCTTTCGTACGATGAAGCGGCCGAGCTCTCCTACTTCGGAGCGCAGGTGCTGCACCCTCGGACCGTGGAGCCAGCAAGAATGAAGAACATCACCATCTTCGTGAAGAACGTCTTCAAGCCGGAGGTCAGGGGCACGGCCATCCAGCCCTCGGGAGTGCAAAGAGCCCAGACCATCAAATCCATCTCCTTCATGAAGAACATGGCCATCATCAAGGTGTATGGCGCTGGAGCGGGGTACAAGGCAGGAGTCATGTCCGAGATCTCCTCCAAGCTCACGGATGCCGGGGTCAATATCTACTCGGCGGCCACGTCGCAGACGTGCATCGCCTTCCTGGTGAGCAAGCATGATCTACCGTTGGCGCAGGACGCCCTGGAGGAGAGCAAGAAGGGCGTCATCGAGAAGATAGAGACGGTGGACGACATCGCCCTGCTCTGCGTGGTCGGCGAAGGCCTGGGATATGAAAAGGGGATAGCAGCCAGGGTCTTCTCGGCCGTGGCGAGCGAAGGCGTGAGCGTGAACATGATCTCCGCTGGAGCTTCTCTCGTGGCATACCATTTCACGGTCGACCGGCAGAACCTTGAGCGAACCATCAAGGCGATACACAAGGAGTTCTTCTCCGAAAATGTCCCCCAAGCGAGCTGAACGAATAGCCTTCCAGGGCGTGCACGGCGCCTATTCCGAGGACGCGATACTGCAGTTCTTCGGAGAGGACGTGGACACCATTCCCTGCAACGAGTTCGAGGAGGTCTTCCAGAAAGTGGAATCGAGCGAGGTCTCGCACGCCGTCCTGCCAATAGAGAACTCCATAGAGGGCAGCGTCACGGTCGTAAGCGACCTGCTGCTGGAGAGCGATCTCACTGTGACCGGCGAAGTCCTAGTGGCAGTGCGCCATTGCCTCGTCTCTCACCCCTCTTCGAAGATGCAGGACGTTAGGAGGGTCTACAGCCATCCGCAGGCGCTCGGCCAGTGTCGCGCATTCCTTTCCAGCCATCCGGAGTGGGAGAAGATCCCTGCATTCGACACGGCGGGCAGCGTGCGCATGGTCAAGGAACGAAAGCAGAAGGATGAGGCGGCCATCGCTTCCAAGCGCGCCGCCTCCTACTACCAGATGAAGGTCTTGAAGGAGGATATCCAGTCCGTTCCCCGGAACTATACGCGCTTCTTCGTGGTCGAGAAGAGCACATCCATCCTGCCGGTGGGCGATCGCACTTCCCTGGTCTTCGCCACCAAGAACATACCTGGAGCATTGTATCAATGCATAGGGGCGTTCGCCCAACGCAATGTCAACCTCTCCAAGCTCGAGTCCCGACCGAGGAAAGGGCGCACCTGGGAATACGTGTTCTACGTGGACATCGACGGCCACGTGAACGATACCAAGGTCAGCGAGGCCATCGCGGAACTGGTGCGCAAATCATCCTTCGTCAAGGTCTTCGGATCATACGTCAAAGCGAAGCCGCCATCGGACTAGAGCATCGCATCCAACGTGGACGAGATGTGATTGAGGCCCTGCTGGAAGTCGGACCTTCCACAGGAGAATGTGACTCGGATCGCCCCTCCGATGCCGAAGTATCTTCCGGGGCATACCGCTGTCTTGTGCTTCCTGAAGAGCCTCAGAGCGAACTCCTCGTCGTTCAGACCTTTCGGCAGCATGGCGAGGAACATCAGACCGCCGTCCGGTCTCCGCACCTTGACTCGTTCCTCTTCCTCCAGCCATTCGTCCAGCACTGGAAGGTTGTGTTTGGCCATGCGTAGCACCCGGTCCCGGAACCATTGTTTTTCCTGCAACGCCCGGAAGGCCACGGCCATGGAACGGGACGGAAGGTGATAGGCGGAGTAGAGCCGGGTCATCCTCACCCTCTTCACGATGTCCTCCGGTCCGACGAGCCAACCTATCCGGAGTCCCCCCAGTCCCCAGAGCTTGGTCATGCCGCAGGTCGAGACGCCATTTTCGCCCAGGCTGCAGACAGGCTTCGAAGGCCGTGCATAGGACATCTCCCGGTAGATCTCATCGCACAGCACCGGGACGCTCTTCCTCGCTGCCTCTTCTAGGATCGCTCTCAGCTCTTCATCGGACAGCATTCTTGCGGAAGGGTTGTGCAGGTTCGTGAGCAGGACCGCTTTCGCTCCCCTGTTGATCGCTTTGGCGACCTGCTCTGGTGACAAGGAGAAATGGTCCTTGCTCGTTCGTTTGACCTCAATCACCTTGGAAACCATGGCATCTGCCGAAGCCCGCATGGGAGCATAGGTCGGTGTTTCGATGGCCACGGCGTCGGTGTGAGGAGCGCAGGATTGCAGGAAAAGATAGTTAGCGTTCTGCGCCCCGCCCGTGAGGACGATCTTGCTCTCCTTGACCCGGTACTGCTTGGCTAATAGTCGAACCAGCTTCTCCTCTAGTTCCAGGTCGTCGAGCCAGGCCTCGCCACCGATGCATGGATCGAAACCGTCCCCGAAAGGCGTCGGCGCTCCGGAATGGTCGAGATCTATGGCTGCCCCTCGGCACTTGATGAGCCAGTCCTCGAGCAGGAACGGCGCGAACCTCATTCCTTACCCCTCACCACATTGGGGGCGGTGCGATACTCGCCGTCCCAGAAGAGCAACGATTTGCCTCGATCGTAATTGCTCCAGACCTCGGTGTGCACGATCTGGCCGAGGAACCAGGTGTGATCTCCGACGTCGAACTCGCCCAGGTGCGCCACGCTCTCCATCTTCTTCTTCTCGCTCGTCAGCTTCTTGCATTCGATGTTGAGCCAGCATTCCTTGATGATGGGCGAGTTCGTGCGCTTGCCCTTGATCGGCGTAAGGCCAGCCTCCTTGAACTTGTTCTTGCGCACGCCCGATTCCTTTCCGCATACCTCCACCGATTTGATCAAATCCACCGAGGGAACGTTGATCGTGAAGTCCTTCGAGTCGGCGATGAGGCGGTAGATGTTGCGGGAGGTTTTGACCCCGATGCCTACGATCACGGGGAAGAGGGAGAACACGTTGAACATGCCCACCGTGGTCACGTTCCAGTCCTGTTCCTTGTCCCCCGATGCCACCAGCAGGACTGGTGCAGGAGGGAGATGTGCGATCGCATCGAAAACGTCTAGATCTATCTTTTCCGGTTCTTTCGCCATATCTACCACCGGCAAGAAGATTGATGCGCGTTGTAGAAAAACCTTAGCACCCTTAAGAGCGATAGGACGGTGGGTGTTCCTAGCGACTAACGCTTCCTGATGCAGTTGCCGATGACGCGGAACTCCCCGCCCCAGTAGAGAATCGCCCGCTCCCGCAGCTCGCCTTGCACGGATTCTCCGTGCACCACTTCGCCTAGGAACCAGACGTGATCGCCGGCATCGATCACCTGGCGTTTCTTGCATTCCAGGTTCACAAGGCATTCCTCGATGATGGGTGCGTTGACCACTTTGCCTGGAGTGACCGTGAACCCACATTCCTCGAACTTGTTCGTCTCCCGACCACACTTCTGGCCGCAGAAGAGGACCTCCTCCACCAGCTCCTTTCCGGGTATGTTCACCGTGAACTCATCATGCTTGTTCATCAGATCGAATGTGTAACGGCAAGGAGAAACGCCCACTCCAATAACAGGAGGATCGAAGGAGAACATGTGCACCAAGACCACGGTCATCACGTTGCACTCGACCTTTTCTTTGGCATTGCCGACCGCAACCAAGACCACCGGGAACGCCGGGAAACCCCTGCACGCCCAGATGGGGTTGACCTCCGTCTTCGCGTCCATCGGACCGCAGGGAACATGAGGGTGGTTAAATAAAGCTAATGCCCCCTATCCTTCGCTCAGGCGAGAAGTTTCTTACCTGTTAATCCTGTGACCTCCGATCTCAATCATATGAATGAGGAGCGGCGGACCAAGGCTTTTAACTCGTTCCTGAGAGATTCACTCATGATGAAAACGCAGGCGCGCATCGGGATCATCGGCGGCACCGGGGTCTACGACCCGGAGATGTTCGAGCTCAAAGAGACGGTCAAGCTCTCCACTCCCTATGGGGCACCATCGGACGATATCCAGATCGGAGAGATAGATGGATTGATGGTGGCATTGCTCCCCCGACACGGGAAATGGCACGTCTTCCCTCCACATAAGGTCAATTATCGTGCCAACATATGGGCGTTGAAGCAGTGCGGCGTGGAGCGGGTCATTTCGCCCTGCGCCGTTGGTTCTTTGCAGGAGGAGTACGAGCCCGGCCAGATAGTCATTGCGGACCAGTTCATCGATTTCACCAAGAAGCGCGACTATACGTTCTACGATGGAGCGAAGACGGTGCACGTCTCCATGGCAGATCCGTTCTGCTCCGAGCTGCGGGACATATTTGTCAAGGAAGCCAAGCGACTGAAGATCCCGCATCACAAGGATGGAACGTACATCTGCATCGAGGGACCGAGGTTCTCCACCAGAGCGGAATCGCTCATGTTCAGGGCTTTCGCGGACGTCATCGGCATGACCCTGTGCCCGGAATGCCAGCTGGCGAAGGAGATGGAGATGTGCTACGTGTCCTTGGCCATGATCACCGATTACGATGTCTGGACCGAGCATCCGGTGGACACGGCCATGATCCTCAAGACCATGGCGGAGAACGTGGACAAGATCCAGAAGCTCATCACGTCCACCCTGCCGAAGATCCCTGAAGCGAGGAAGAAATGCGACTGCTCAGATACGTTGAAGGCGGCAGGCGCCTAGGTCGCGAATGACTCTAGGACTCGATCTCTATCCTTGAGTATCCATAACGTGCTGAGCTGGCCCTGGACGGAGAACCGGGACGCCGAGGGCTCCACCCCTTCTCGATCAGGATGCGTCCGTATGAAGCACCCTATGGACCTCGGCCTGCAGCTCGCGAACGGTGTAGGGCTTGCTCACCACGCCCATGAACCCGAAATCCTCTGGCTTGGACATGATCGGATCGTTGCAGTAGCCGCTGGAGACGATGGACTTCACCTTCGGATCGAGAGCTCTGATCTTTTGCATCGCCTCCTGGCCCCCCATGCCCCCGGGGATGGTCAGGTCCATGATGATGACATCGAACGGCTCCCCGCGCTTCTTGGCGCGCTTGTATAGTTCGATCGCCTTCTGCCCGTCCTCCGCTGTCTCGACCTGATATCCAAGGGCGGTGAGAATCTCGCCCGTGATCTCCAGGATGAACTCCTGATCGTCCATCAGGAGGACCTTTCCGTGACCGGGGGGCAGCTCCACTTGAAGGGGCAGCTCCTTCCCCAGTGGCTCTTCATGGACCGGGAGGAAGATGGTGAACTTCGCCCCCTTCCCTTCTTCGGATTCCACTGAAATGAAGCCATCGTGGCGCTTGACGATGGAGTAGACGATGGAGAGCCCCAGACCGCCGCCTTCTGGCTTGGTGCTGAAATACGGGTCGAAGACCTTGCTCAAATTCGCCTTCGGTATGCCCTTTCCGTTATCGATGAAGGAGATCATCACGAAATCCTTGTCGCTGGGGAGCGCCGCATGAGCTCCTCTTCGACCAGCCGTAACGTTCTTCCCCCGGAGACGGATGATCCCTCCCTCGGGCATGGCCTCCCTGGCGTTGATCAGGATGTTGTTGAACACTTGTACCATCTGGATGTGATCCACGTTCACGGACCAAATATCTGGGTCTATTTCGATCACATGTCGCACGTTGGAGCCGCTGAGGGCGAAGTTCACGGAATCGCTCAGCAGTGACCTGACCGAGGTCCCGCGTTTGATCGGTGCCCCTCCCCGGGAGAAGGTGAGCAGCTGCTGCGCCAGCCCTTTCGCATGGCTTAAGGTCATTTCTGCATCAGAGAGCCTCTCGTGGACCTTGTCACCGGGATTCACATACATCTTGGCGAGGGAGATGTCCCCCAGGACGCCCGTCAGGATATTGTTGAAATCATGCGCTATTCCCCCTGCCAGCAGCCCGATCGATTCCAACCGAAGGCTCTTCTCCGCTTCTTCCTCCAAGATGCGCTGCGCTGTCACGTCCCTGAATACGATTATCACGCCGACGATCCGGCCGCCTATGTCCCATATGGGAGCGCCACTGTCGGCGATGTTCCTAACCTGACCATCCTTGGCGATGAGCGAGGTGTGATTGTCAAGCCCTATGATACCACCGGCCGAGACCACCCTCTCCACAACATCCGGGCATTCCTCCTTGGTCGATTCATTGATGATGTGGAACACCTTGGGGAGCGAGAGTCCGAGAGCGTCATCGTTCCTCCATCCCGTCAGCTCTTCCGCCACCCGATTGAGGAGGACCACGGTCCCATGCTCATCGGTGGCGATAACCCCATCCCCGATGCTGCGAAGCATGACCGCCAACTTTTCCTTCTCTTCCTGGAGCTGGCTGTTCGTTTCTCTCAGCTCCCTGGTCCTCTCTATGACCCTGACTTCCAGTACATCCTTGGCTTGGCTCAGCGCTTCCTCGGCCCGCTTGCGCTCGGTGACGTCCATCAGGAAGTTCAGGGTAGCGGGGCGCCCTTCCCATTCGATCGTGACCGCGCCGATCTCCACCCATTTGATGCTTCCATCCTTGGCTAGCAGCCGAAAGGCGTAGCGGGCCGGGACGGCTTCTCCCCTCAACCGCTTCTGGTGGCGCTCCACCACCATGGCGCGGTCGTCTGGATGGATGAACGAAGGAAAAGGCTTCGACATGAGTTCTTGCTCCGAGAAGCCGGTCATTGCGACGGCCATGGGATTGACCAGCCGCAGCATCCCATCCTGCGCCACCAGGATGGCTTCGGTGGCACTATCCACCAGCAGGCGATACCTCTTCTCGCTATCGCGCAGTGCAACTTCAGCATTCTTGTGTTCGGCGATCTCCTTAAGAAGATCCACCGTCCTTTTCCCCACTTCATCCTCAAGTTGGTCATTCATCAGACTCAACTGTTTCTGTGTCTGGACCAGTTCGGTGTTCCGCTGGATCGCCGCCTCGTAGGTGGAGATGAGCATGGTTAGCATTCGCTGCGGGTCTGCGTTTATGGATCGATTCGCCCCATCCCACGAAATCTCCAAGCTGGCTTGGGTGCGATCTTCCCAACCCAGCATCCTGTTGGCAATGGCCTGTTCGACATTCCTAATGACATATTCTTCACTGTAAGGTTTGGTTATGAAACCGTCCGCCCCACAGTCAAGTCCTTCGAGGACGTCCTTTGCATGGCATAGGACTGTGAGGAGTATTACCGGGATACTTCTGGTCTTCACGTCCGATTTGATCATTCTGCATAATTCATAACCGTCCATCCCTGGCATCAGGATGTCGCTGATGACCAGTGTCGGCATAAGGTCGTCCAAGATGGCGAGGGCCTGCTTGCCGTCGCATGCCACCGTGACCCTGTAATGTCGCTGTTCAAGGACGTATTTCAGTTGTTCAGCCTGCGTGGGACTGTCCTCGACAATTAAAATGTCAATTCTGTCCTGCCCGGCGTTCACATCTACATTCATGGAGGCACGCCCTTTGATCCTTTCACCAGAGTGGCGAGGATTTTCCCAATGCCTTCAGGCGGAAGAATATAGACTGCCGCATCGAGCCTGATTGCCTCGCCGGGCATACCGAACACGACGGAGCTTGCCTCATCCTGAGCGATGGTGACAGAACCTCTGTCCTTCATTGTTTTCAATTCCTCCGCTCCATCTTTCCCCATTCCCGTCAGCAGTACGCCCGCGGCGTGCGAATCCATGACCTCCGCCACCGTGCGAAAGAGATAGGCGACCGCCGGCCTCATACCATTCTCTGGCGCATGATTGCTCAGGACGATTCTCATACCATCACCCACCCCCATATGATGGTTGTCAGGTGCGATGTAACCGTGACCTGGTATCAGATACTCGCCATGAGACGCAATGCTCAACGGAAAATGGGACGTCTCTGTGAGCCAACTTACGAGACCCTCCTTGAACCCTGACGCGATGTGCTGGACGATGAGGACTGGGACAGGCAGATCCTGCGGCAGAATCGATAGAATCTCTTGTAATGCAAGAGGACCACCAGTAGATGCGCCGATAGCGATCAATTCGATCTCTGGCAGATCCCGTGATAAAGGCGCCAACGGTACTGGGGGCGATTTTTCCGCGGTTATCCTGCGGGGAAGACGTTTTACCACCTTGACCTCGGACATCAGTTTAACGGTCTGCACTAATTCCTTAGCGGCTGCATCGAACTCCTGGTGATCGCTGCCCGGCGGACGACGGACAAATGCTAGAGCCCCCGCTTCGATAGCCTTGAATGTCGCGCCAACCTCCTTGGTTCCGGAGCTCGCACTCACTATGACAATAGGCGTTGGCACGGTCTCCATGATCCGGCGAGTCGCCTCGAAACCATCCATGATGGGCATGTGGATATCCATTGTGATGACATCCGGACGCTCCCGCCTGACTACTTCGATGGCTTCCAAACCGTTCCTGGCGACGCCGACAACCTTGACGGATGGATCGGATGTGAACAGGTATATCAAGTACTCCTGTGCCACTGGTGAGTCTTCAACTATGACCACTTTAATCATCTTCTTTCTCCTTTTTGACGATCCTCAAATAAGTTTGCGTACCACTTCCAGCAAATTGCTCTGGTCGAAGTTGCTCTTGACGATGTATGCGGAGGCACCGACCTCGATACCACGCTCGCGGTCCTCGCGAGATTCGAGAGCTGTCACCAGCACCACCGGCAACTCACCCATTTTCTTATCGTCCCGAATCTTGTGGGTAAGCTCGAAGCCGTTCATCCGGGGCATGTCTATATCAGATACTATCATATCGAATTCTCCGCTGCGAGCTTGGGTGAAGCCGTCCACGCCATCCACGGCTGTCATTACGCTATAACCAGCCATTTCTAGGATGTTTTTGATAAGCATGCGCGTCGTGATCGAATCTTCCACAACAAGGATTCTTCTTTTTCGTACTGGTTCCTTTTCCACCGCAGCCTCTATCCTGGTCATCGTGGCCGGGAGCACTGCCGCTCTCATCAGGTCGGGAACATTGAGCACGGGGATAACCTTGCCATTGCCTAGGACAGTAGCGCCGGTTATGTTGCGCACGCGGCTGAGTTGTCTTCCCAAACTCTTCACGAGGATTTGGTGTTCGCCCAGTACCTCATCTACCTGGAAGGCGATGCGCTTTCCGCCGTACAAGAGGATGATCAGTGTGACCTTCAAAACGGTCGGGCTTGCGTTGCCGGAAGCTTCATGATTGTCCTTGTGGATAGGCAATTGCAGCACGTCGACCAGCTTCACAACCGAGAGTACCGTCTCATTCAGCCGGACCGTCTCCCGGTTTTCCACCGTCCCGATCTCCTCCTTGTTTACCCGGAGGACGCGTTCAATATTCATGGTGGGCAACACTAATAAATCTTCATTCACACGCACAAGGACGCCTCTGAACGTCGTGAGGGAAAGCGGCAGAAGAAGGTGGAATGTCGTACCAGTGCCACTTTCAGTGTCCATAGATACGGTTCCTCCGAGCTTTTCTACTTTCTCGCGCACGATAGCCAACCCTAAGCCGCGCCCTGAAAGGTCCGTAATAATGGAACTAGTGGTGATTCCCGATTGAAATACGAGCTCGATGGTCTCCCTAAAACTGAGTTTGCCGGCAGCCTCTTTCGAAATCATTCCAGACCTGATCGCCGCCGCCCGCACCTGTTCAACATCGATGCCTTCGCCATCATCGGATACTAGCATCTCGATCTGGTGGCTGTCCTTCACACTGAAACTTATTGTGATCGTTCCACGGGGCGGTTTATTCAGGCGCGATCGTTCATTTGGATTTTTTATACCGTGGTCGATACAGTTGCGCACGAGATGGACGAGCGGATCTTTAAGCTCGTCTAGTATCCGTTTATCAATCGCAATCTCTGCACCGCGAATTACCAATTCTGTCTCCTTGCCCTGGTCGCGCGACAAATCGCGGACTAGCCTAGGAAACAATTCCATCATGGACATGACCGGGAGCATTAGGACCTTCTTCGTCGCTTCCAAATGATCGTCGACCATCTGGCCTAGAACTCGCTGATCCTGTTCAAAAGCCTTAGTCAAAGCGGATATCCGGTCCAGGAGCAGACTCAGGTATTCCCCGTTCCACTCATGCAAGCCGCCCCTCTCTTGCATTTCTGGTTCGGACTGTGTGTTCTTCCATTTCGCCGATTCTACCTTCCATTTGGCCATTGTTTGGTTGATATCCCTCAATTCCACGGTCCGCTGGTCTAGAGTCATCTTGACCAGAATCATCTCCTCGGCCTGGAGCAGGAGGGGGTTCAGCCCGGAAATGGGTATCCTCACGGTGTCCGCAGTGCTTGGCTTCGCCTCTAACAGTCGGGATGAGGTCGTTGCCTCTTGCGGAGTTTTGGGTAAAACCTCCACGGGCGGCACTTTTGCAGTGGCTCCGGACGTTTCCGGTCCGCTACCTAATCCGCTCTCTTTTGATATGTCAACAAGTTGCCTGACCAGATCCTTGTCGCTCAATCGGTCCTGCGGGGTCGATCCCGTATCCATGGAGGTGACAAGCTGCGCCAGGTAATCCACGACCTTATGGAAAAGGTCCAAATGCGCCGGCACTAGGGATAACTCCCCTCGTTTCAGCGCGGCGAATGCTCCCTCCATGGGCTGGCAGATGACCTCGATGTCCCTGAGGTTCACGGAACGGGCCGCACCCTTGAGACTGTGCACCTCGCGAAAGATGGTCTCTATGACCTCCGTGCGCCTACCCTCATCAGGAATTTTCTCCAGTTCGAAAAGCCCTGAGCTGATAGCGCTCATATGCTCGTTCGCCTCAACGCGAAAGGTCTCCCGGAGCCGTTTGAGGAAATCGTCATTTTTCTCAGTCATCGCTCTTTTGCCCCACTAACTTGGACCGATTGACAAGGTCTTTCAGGTTCTCACCCAGATTATGTAGGTTCTTCGCGGCAATTTCCGCCTGCTTCATGCTAGCGGCAGTCTCCTGTCCCGCCTGATTGATGTTCGTCATGGCTGCTGCTATCTGGTTCATTCCCACAACCTGTTGCTGGCTCGATGCCGTTATTTGTATTGCAGCCTGCACTGCCGCCCCGCTGCTCTCCCCCAGCACCCGTATCGCCTCCCCTGCCTGTGCCGACTGCTTCACGCCCGCGTCAGCCGCCTTGCTCCCCTGTTCCGTGGCCATCACCGCTGCATTTGTGGCCTTCTGGATATCGCCCAGAATGTTACGGACCTGTGCGGTGGCCTGCTTTGACTGCTCGGCCAGGCTCTTTATCTCCTGCGCCACAACGGCAAAGCCCTTGCCATGCTCGCCGGCTCTAGCGGCCTCGATGGCGGCGTTCACCGCCAGGAGGTTTGATTGATCGGCGATGTCCGTGACGGAGGCGATGATACCACCGATGGACTGGCTTTGTTCGCTCAGGCCGACGATGGTTCGCGCGATGGCTTCCATCCGGTCTCGAATCTGACGCATCACAGCGACCGTATCATCCGCGGCCTTCTGACCGGTTTGTCCCACCTGGGCGACCCGCTGAGCGCTGTCGGAGACGCTCTGCGCCTTCTGGGTTGAGAGCTGTGCGGCCTGCCGGACCTCTTCCACCGTGGTGGTGGTCTCGCTGATGGCGACAGCATTCTCTGCGGTGCTGGTAGCGACTTGGGTGGTTGCGGCCAGTATCTCGCTGGCAGCGGTGGTCAGTACATTCACGGTCCCTTTCACCTCCTTCAAGACATTCGTGAGCTCGAGCGTCCGCTGATTCACCATTTCCTCTAGTCGCTCCTCTAGTCGCTTGCGCTCGATGATTCGTCCTATCCGCTCGGCGATGGCATCTATAAGCTGCCTCTCTTCCTTTTGGAACGGTCCCTCATCGAGCTCCGGTCTCTCTTCGAGGTAACCGACTTCGATCCTCCCCACCACCGATTCATGCACCTTGACCGGCGCGGACTGCTTCCATGCGGACTCCCTGAAGTTCCCCGTGCGGAACTCGCTCTCGCCGATCACTATCCTAGCCCAAGCGATCTCCGGGTATTGCCAGCTGTTCGGAAGGATGTTCGTGAGTTCCTGATACAGTCCGTCCAGGGTGAGTCCTTCCCTTTCGGTTATCTCTGCCAAACTGTAGAATGCCTGCAGCTCTTTCATGCGTACCCTGACATCATGTTCCATCCTTTTGCGCTCGGTGATGTCCTGCACCATGTCATGAAGCCCGATGACCTTTCCTTTCCCGTCAAGTCTCACACTACCGATTGCATTTGTCCATCGTGTGCTGCCATCCGGACGGATGAGTTCTAGCTCGAGGTTGTACGGTTCACCAGTAGTGAGTGCTTTCTTGACAGCACGACTCAGACTTTCCCAGCTGGTGGGTGTATAGTGACGCGGAAGCTCTGCATAGGTAGGCGCCGGCAATGAGTGGTCCCTTCCAGCAATATCGTAAAGTTCCTCTGACCAGGTCACCTTATCGCTTTCAATAAGCCAGTCCCAGGTCCCGATGTGTGCCAGACGAAGTGAGTCTTTGATCAGGTCATAAGCAGATGCCAAATCCGCCTCGGTCCGCTTGCGCTCGGTGATGTCCCGGGCTGCAGCAAATACGCCCTGCACCTCTCCGGCCTCGTTTTTGTACACGCTGGCGTTGTAGAGCACGTCAACGATACGACCCGAAGAGTGACGGATGGCGAGCGGGTAATCCTTGACCATGCCCTGCGAGAGCACTTGCTTGTAACCAGCCCTTGCCTTTTTGGGCTCCGTAAAGTAGTTAGAGAAATCACTGCCTATCAGACGTTCGCGGGTTAGGCCCGTCATCTGCTCTGTGGCATTGTTCACATCGGTGATCTTGCCACCGGGACTGATAGTGACAAATGGATCGAGGCTTGCTTCGATCAGGCTGCGGGCATAGAGCGACGCGGCGCGTAATTCGTCATCCTTCATTTTACTGTCGGTGTTTTTTTTCATTTTTTCTGGCATTTTCTCTTCCTCCTTTTTGCAAACCTGAACTCATGGGTCGCTATCTTGAACGACATCAACTGCCTCACGGTTTTTCTGACTCTTCATCCACCATGACCTTCTCGTCGCCTAGTATCTTTTTTGCGTCTATGACGATGACCCGTTCCGCCGTGACCCCCTTCAGATACTCAGCGCCGATGCCGGTAACGGTAGGTGGCAATGCCTGGATGGCTTTGAGCGAAATCTGTCGCGTCCCAAGTACGGTATCTGCCAATATTCCGAACTCCATCTCTTCGTTGCGGATGATGATGACTTTGTTCAGCTCGCCTAGGCCCCTCCTAGGGATGTTGAAAAATCTCGAGAGATCCACGACAGAGAAAATCTGTCCCCGCACATTGATGATACCCAGCACGAAGTTTGGAGTCCCCGGTAGCGGGGTGTAATCTTTCAATTGATATACTTTCCTGACGAATGCGGACTCGATGGCATATGTTTCGGATCCAAGACGGAACTCGATGACAACGATTAGATCATTCGCTGTCACTTCCTGAGCCGGTTTCCGAGCTAGGATGCGGGCGCGCGCCCGTAGAATGCTGTGTTTTTCTGTTTGAGACGGCGCAACTTTTTGATCGAGCATATCTTTCTTCGTTTCCTCGCGGCGGCTAGATTCGCTCCTATCCATGGGCGCTTCTTGCTCCTCAAGGGAGGGGGTGTTGTCATTTTTCAAGTCAATGCACCTACCTGAATAGTGGCGATAACAATCTCCCTGAACCTGCCCGCCGTGATTCCTTCACAATCAATCAGTAAGTCATCCTGTTGGTAAGAACTGAGTATCGCAAGAGCGTTATCAAAACATTTCTTTGCCGCCCGTTTGTCTCCTCGGTGCATCACCAGGGTGCCCATGGCAAAATGCGCCAGCACGAAATCAGGATCGATATAGAGCGCCCGCCTGAGCGAGGCGATGGCATCGCCCTCCCTGTTCTGTTCCTGAAGAATGGTCGCGCTAAGGTAATGCAATCCGGGATCGAGCTTGTTGATGGCTATGGCTTTTTCGCATAAGGCCTGTGCATCGGCAAGCCTGCCTTGGTTGGCTAGTTCCCGTACCATATGCGCTATCGTCTGCGGCGTGCTTTCACTAGGCTTTTCCACCATTTCTGCATCAAAGCTTCCCAAATTGATATTTGAAGCCCCTACGGATTCGATCTTTTGCGACAAGGGGCTTTCGACAGACACTACAATTTCTGGTTTGAATGACAGGAGCCCGGGTTCGTCGAGTTCGGCTCCGACCATGGTCATGGAGTCCAAGGATGTTAGAACCGGGACGTTCTGGAGTGGGAGCCACTTTGAGAATGAATCATCTGACGACCCGGATTCCAATGCACCCTTCCTATAGATAATCGCCCCAGGGAATTCAACCGATGAAAATTGTGAAAAGAGATGCTGGGAAAGCTCCGTAGAGCTGACTGCCAACCATCCCCCGTCCAGAAGAGACCGCCCGAGACATTGCGCGATCTGTTCGGCTCGCTCCTGCGTAAAATACATGAGCACGTTCCGACAGAATATGATGTCCATGGCGTTGGTGTTGTTCACGGGCGATGGATATTCATCCTCAGCCAGGTTCAGGTAGGCGAATGTTATCATCTTCCGAATATCTGGCAGTATCTCGAACATCCCGTTCTTCTTGTCCAGGAAATAATCTTCTTTGAACCACGACGGAACGTTACGGAAAGACCAATCAGTGTATTTACCGGCTATCGCTTTTCGCAAATTGCGGGTATTGATATCGTTCGCCAGGATGGTAATATGCCAATCATCAAGATCAGGGATCGCCCTGCGCAGCGCAATGGCGATGGAATAAGGCTCCTCGCCGGTGGCGCAGCCAGCGCTCCATATTCTCAACCGTTTCTCTCCCTTTTCCCGCCCCCGGACCAGTTCCGGCAGGATATGTTCTTCGAACGCTTCAAAGATTCTTGGTTCGCGCCAGAAATATGTCTCTGCAATCGTAAGATGACTCGCTAAGATATCCATCTGCTCCCTGGTTAGGGGCGACGATACCAGCCACTGAACGAAGGCTGTTCCATCGTTAAAACCGAATTCTTTGGCTAGCGGACCTACTTTTCGTTCGAGGCCATCCCACTGCTCCCTGGGAAAATGCAACCCCATCCTTGTAGCGATGAATTCGCTCAATTGGGAAAGTAGGCTCTCCGGGATGCTATTCTTCAATTCGTACCTCCTGTCAGTGCAACATCCAACGCTCGCTCCTCATCGATTGATAGGAACCGGTCGAGGTCAAATATCAGAACAAGACCACCATCCAGCTGTGCAACTCCCCGAATGTATTCCAAAGAAGGTATGATCTGGTCGGCATCCACGCTCTCCCCTTCGGCAAGTGCACGCACACCGACAACAGAATCGACCACAAGCGCCACGGTTCGCGTAGATGTGAGCGCGATGATGAAACGGTCGTCTAGGTCCATCTCGCGAGGTGGCAGGCGGAAGCGCTTGCGGACGTCGATCACCGGGATGACCTGCCCTTGTACATCGATTACACCCGAAACAATATCCGGTGCTTTCGGCAGAGGCAATATCTCGACTGCCCGAACGATACGCTGTACGACTTGGAGATGAAGGGCGTAACGCGGCTCATCGAGAGAAAACGTGACGATTTGATCGTGGTTTGCACGATGGACGTCTATCGTATTATGGCCAGGGTTATCATCAGAATTGGCTTTTCTCATTTCCGTATTCTTACCTCCTTCGATATTTTATTCTTCTTGCGTGCCCGGATAGTCAAATCAATGTCGTTCGGGTTGTCTTCTTCCTTCGTTTTTCTCAACTTTTCGACTTTCTTTCGTTCGATGATGTCGGTGTCACGGCCTTGGTAGCCTCGCAGGGTTCCAGCAGCGTTCAGCAGGGGGATGCCGCTGGTGGAGTTCCACAGGGTGCGGCCGTCCTTGACCAGCACGGCATGCTCCAGGCCGACGAAACGCTCCTTGTGCTTGAGCACCTCGAAGGCCTTTGACTTGATCGTCTCGCGTTCAGCTTCCACGACCAGGTCGAAGAAGTGCTTCTTGCCCACCAGCTCGTCCGGGCGGTATCCCCAAACGACCTCGGACACACTACTGACATAGATGAAGAGGCCGTCCGCGTCGGCTTCCCAAGTGACGGTGTTGCTCTGCTCGGCCAACTGGTCGAACCGGGCCTCGGTCTCGCGCAGCGCTTGCTCCGCCCGATTGGCGAGCGTGATATTGCCTTCGGTATCCGAGACCATTATCCCACGCCCAGGGTTTCTAAAATGGTTCTGTATCTCTCTTCGCTGCTCCTTGCATCCTCCTCAGCCTTCTTACTCTCCGCGACGACCAGCAACTGAAGAGCGCACAAGAGCGATACGAAATAGACACTGGCGATGATGATCGGCCGGTTCACGGCGGCGATGTTTAGAGCCCCAGGCGACTTCAGGAAGAACCCGAACACCATGAGCGGGGTCAAGAGCAGGGCCAGATAAATAGGGAAGCGCCAGTTCTTAGTCCAAAGGGTGAGCGTGACCGGGATGACATATAGCATCCCGACTGCCATTCCCACTTTTGTGTAGACATCCAGAAACAGGACTGCTACTATCGAAGCGGCTATGGCCAGGTATAGACCGTAGGCTTTCTGAGAGGCGTCCCAAGGCAAGCCCATACATCTCCTCGCAGGATGTCGACTGGATCAGTCTTCGATGGCATGACTCGATATCCATAATATCACTTTGATTGGTGGTATTAATACATTCCTCCTAATTGACTCCCTTGAGATGCGCCTAGATGGGGCCCACATGCATCTTGCCATATCCCTAGCCTAGGAAGGTACTCGACCCTCGGAAGTTAATGCCAGTTTCGATCCAGCGGGAATTGTTCGATTCTGGATATCTCCTTCCAGAAACGCTCATCTCTCGGCGATTGCCTGGCCTCAGCTTTTGACGTTAATCTCAGCTAAGACCCTCAACCCTTCCTCGATGTGTTTCTTCGGCTGCAACTGGGACGAGAAGACCATTCGAATCGTGCCATTCTTGTCGATGAGAAATGTCACCCTTCCCGGGGTGTGAGCCAGTCCCCGCGCGCCATAAATGTCGCGCACCTTGTCGTCCACGTCACTGAGCAATCTGAAAGGCAGTTCGTGCTCGACGGCGAACTGCTTGTGCGTCGCCACATCATCCGCGCTCACTCCTAGGACGACCGCCCCGCCTCCCTGGAACTGCTCGTGCATATCTCGGAACTCGTGCGCCTCCATGGTACATCCCGAGGTGAAGTCCTTTGGATAGAAGTAGAGGACGATCACCTTCTTGCCGATCAGTTCGGCCAGATCCACAATGTGCCCGTCCTAGTCAGGAAGCCTGAACACAGGTGCCTTATCTCCAACGCTCAGCATCTCTGACATTTCCATCACCGAGTAGATGGGATGAGAGCCGGTTCATCATTAATTCTGTCCTAGGAAGCCGAAAAGCTGAACTTGGTGTTGATACACTTGTTCTATCGAGGAAGGACATGAGCTGCCACCTTAGACACTTGGACGAGGTCCTGAAGGAAGCGAATATCGAGGTGACCACGGAGAACCGCAAGAAGATCGATGAGGTCATTCACAAGATCGCCGGTGTCCACTACAAAAGCTGTCCAGCCGCCTGGAAGGAGGTGAAGCGGCTCATGGCCGAGGATGAGGATGCCCTGGTAAGAAGGATCAAGGAGGAGTTCGCCAAGGCCTGAGGCCCTGGCCGAATCACTCGTTCAGCAGTTTCTTGTAGGCGGCGGCGTCCAGGAGCTGCCTTGCCTCGGTGGGATCGCTCATGCGCACCTTGGCGAACCAGCCTTTCTCATACGGGCTGTGGTTCAAGATCCCAGGCGCATCGTTGAGCGCTTCGTTCGCTTCCACCACCTCTCCCGCCACGGGACTGTAGATGTCGGAAACGGTCTTCACGCTCTCCACCGCGCCCAGCCTGTCGCCCTTCTTCACCTTTGCGCCGATCTTGGGCAGTTCCACGTAGACGATGTCCGTGAGCTCCTCTTGGGCATGGTCGGTGATGCCCATAGTGCTCACATCTCCCTCGACCTTGAGCCATTCGTGCTCTTTGGTGTAGCGCAATCCATCTGGAACCAGACTCATCGCAGTCCCCGGCTCGGTATCCAGTTGCCGGATATATGATTTGTGCGGATTCCGTTGCATCAGTCATCTCCTTCTCCTGAGACCGAGGCAATCGTCCGGTTGCTTCTCTGAAAAACGATTTATACGCTCGACCGCTTCGATTCCCCCGTTCAAATGAAGATCGTGGTCCACGGCGTGGTGCAGGGGGTCGGCTTTCGACCGACGGTGCATCGGATCGCCACCTCCATGGGACTGAATGGATACGTCCAGAACAACGGCTCCAACGTGGTCATCGAGGTCGACCGGGACGGAGAGGAGTTCGTCCGACGATTGAAATCAAACCTTCCGGCTTTGGCGCGCATCGATTCCATCGAAATGGAGGTGGGACTCGAGGCAGCAGAACTGGACACGGGATTCAGGATCGTCCATAGCCAGCCAGGCGCAAGAGGAGTGGCCATACCCAACGACGTGGCCATCTGCCCGACCTGCCATCGAGAGATGTTCGATCCCAGGAACAGGAGACATTTGTTTCCGTTCACCAACTGCACGGACTGCGGCGCCCGCTTCACGGTCATAGAGGACCTGCCATACGATCGAGAGAAGACCTCCATGCGAGATTTCCCCATGTGCGAGGAGTGTCGCCGGGAGTACGAGGATCCTGCGGACCGAAGGTTCCATCACCAGACCATCTCCTGTTCAAAGTGCGGACCTTCTTTCTATCTCCTCGACAAAGAGGGGAAGAGGGTCGAAGGAGACGCCGCCCGCACCTTCGCCTCATTGCTGGAGCAAGGCGCTGTCGGCGTGGCAAAGAGCTGGGGCGGGATGCACCTGTGCTGCACGTTGCCAACCCTCCCCAAAATGCGCGAATGGTACCGGCGGAAGGAGAAGCCGTTCGCGATCATGGTACGAGACCTGGACGCGGTGCATCGGTACGGAGATCCAGAGCCGTTCGAAGAGGAGCTGCTCACCTCTACCCATCGCCCTATCGTGCTCATCAGGAAGAAGGAAAGCGAGGTCACGGAGCTCATCTCGCCTGGCCTAGGCAACATCGGCCTCTTCCTTCCCTACACGGAGATGCAGCAGCTGCTCTTCCACTATCTGAAATTGGATGCACTGGTGATGACCTCCGCCAACGTCCCCGGCGAGCCGATGGTGCTGCGGGATGAGGACGCTCTCGATCTCGGAGCTGAGTATTACCTGCTGCATGACCGCCAGATCATCAACCGCTGCGATGATTCCGTGGTTCGAGCGTTCGGCAGGAACACCTTCTTCATCCGCAAGTCCCGGGGACACGTGCCTACCAGTCTACCTTTCGATGCCAAGGGCAGCGCCATCGGCGTGGGAGCGCAGGAGAACATCGTCGGTGCGCTCGCCTTCCACGGTCGCATTCATCAGACGCAGTACATCGGCGACGGCTCTTCCTACGGCGTGATCGAGTTCCTAGAGAGCGCGCTGGACTATCAGATGCGCCTGCTTGGCGTGGACCGGGTCGATGTTGTTGGCTTGGACATGCATCCCGGATACACGACCCGCAGGCTAGCCAAGCGACTGACCGAGAAGTACGGAGCGGAGGGCGTGGAAGTGCAGCACCACTGGGCGCATGCCGCCGCGCTCATGGCCGAGAGCGGTCGAGATGAGATGGTCGTCCTCACCCTCGATGGGACTGGCTACGGCGACGATGGAGTTGCTTGGGGAGGGGAAGTCCTCCATGCTACCTACGACTCCTACGAGCGCATCGGACATCTGCAAGAAATCCCTTTGCTGGGGGGAGAGAAGGCGGTCTACGACGTCCGCAGGCTGAGCTTCGCCTTCCGGGAAGCCCTCGGCCTAGGGTCCAGTTCCATTCCCGATCACGAGGCGGAGATACTACGGAAGATGATATCGAAGGCGCCCCGAACGACCAGCTTCGGCAGGGTGCTGGATGCCCTAGCGGATGAGCTGGGGATCTGCCACTACCGTTCCTACGATGGAGAGCCAGCGATGAAACTGGAACAGCATCTGGAGCAGGGGAGAGAATCGCTCGAGATCGACGTCGTGCACAAGGGAGGCACGGTGATGACCGTCCCCATGTACGGGCAGATGCTCGAATCTAGCGGGACGACGGACGAAAAAGCTCGTTCCATGGTCCTGGCAATGCTCGAAGGGTTGGTTGACATCGCCGCCGACAGAGCGCAGAGCGCGAACCTCAAGGAGATAGGCATCACGGGCGGGGTATCTTACAACCACACCATCACCGCAATGGCTCAACGGTTGGCAAAGGAAAGGGGACTGGAGCTTCTTTGCCCGGATCTATTGCCTAATGGGGATGGGTGCATATCCACTGGTCAATGCGCCATCGCCCTGAGGAAGAGCACCGACAAATGAGTTGCGGCGGAATCGAAGGTGAGCTCCCGTGGCGCAAATGATTGATATTGGCTCGACCATGCCTATTTCCGGAGAAGATAGGATGCACAAGTTCTGGACCGTGGCTGCTGTCCTGCTCATTATCCTAGGCACGACGTTGGTAGCGATAGCAGCGGGACAGGCATCCATTTCACCAGATAGCAGTACATCAACAACGCGATTCGGGCTCGCTACGTATGCCGACGGGACGGTCAAGGGCGTGATCAAGGACGCTGACGGAAGAATCATGGACCAAGCCGATGTAAGACTGATGAACGGAACGATGACGTCGGCTGCCATGATTACCTCATCCGACGGGGCATTCTCGTTCACGTTAACAGCGGGCAGCTACAACCTGACCGTGAATAAGACGGGTTACCAGATGTACCAACGACCTGTCACTCTCGCACAAGGTCAGACTCTCGATCTGGGCACGGTGACGATCTCACGAGTGCCGGACTACCTATGGGCGGTCGTTGTGGGTGCCATCGTTCTAGGAGCGGCATTTCTAGCGGTGCTCATGCAACGAAGGCAACGGCTAAGAAGGTAAAGCAGGTCATGTGTCGGAGCTAGCGTTCATTCCTTCAGCTTGCGTGATTCACCCGCTACATCCAGATCGGTGAGCCGCTCATCCGGGAAGCGTGTCGTGGGAAATGAGAAATGCATCTGGCGGAACAGCCATTTTCCTTCGAGCCTCTGCAACACAGCGGTGAAGCGCATGGGCCAGACGAACCTCTCCCCGCGCATGAACTCGGTCAGCACGTTGGACGCCCCTCTCGCCACCTCGGCCACTTTCTCCTCATCGCTCATCGGGCCGTCCACGAGCTTCTTGATATATCGTAGGTGGTTGCTGATCGCCTCTTCCTTGGGAAGCAACTTCTCCACGAAGGCATTGCAATCCAGCCAAGCGATTTCGCCCTCGACCTGTATCGCCGCCCGGTCCACGTGCCAGTAGACGTCGCCCCAGCTCCTCCAGTCGGATTCGATGAGCTTTCTGGCCGCCTCCACCTCCCGAGCCCAGCGTTCGTCCCCGGCCATGATCCCGCTGGTGCTGATGACGCATACCCTTCCATCCGAGGGAAGGAGGGAGCGAATGACCTGGTCGAACTCCTTCTCGCTCTTCTTGGCGTAAGCACCCTGCAAGGTCCGCAGGACATCCCGTACCTGCGCGGTATCATCCTTGGCGGTCTTTTCCCGCTTCTGCCTTCCCTTCATGAAGCACCCTCAGTAAACTGGGGGATAATAGCCCTTTCTGGCTTCCGTCCCAGCTCGCTCTTCTCGCAGCGAAATCATTCAATACGCATAGATGGATTCGCCGGTTGGACGAGTCATCCAATGAGCACGCTGATCGTTCTTCTCGATGGCGCCGCGGACGACCGCATCGAGGAGCTAGGGAGCCGCACGCCACTGGAGGCGACGGACAAGCGCTTCATCGATTCCGTCGCATCCAGCGGCAGATTCGGATGCACCGACGCTCGGGGCTACACCCACCTCTTCATGCTGGAGTTCATCGGGGGACGCCCTCTGAACGTGCCGAGAGGGGTCATCGAGGCCATGGGCTATGGCGTCCCGCTGGAGGAAGGAGAGGTCGCCTATCGCCTCAGCCCGGCCAAGCTGCATGACGGAAAAGTGGCTTGGGAATACCAGATGATGTGCGAGGACGAGGCGAAGCTGCGTCTCCTGGCCAAGAAGCATTCCAAGTCCATTTCCTCCCTTCATCCGCAGCTCTTCTTCTATTGCCAAGGCAAGGGCATCCTCAAGGTCCGCTCCGATAGAGTGGAGGAGCTCCCCGCCCCGCCCACGCCGGTCAGCATCAAAGGAAGGGAGTTCGGGGAGCTAACGCCATTCATCCAGGAAATGGGCTCTTACAACGGCGGATTGGTGGTCATGCCTTGGGGAGGAGGGAAGCTCATCAAGAAAGGGGATCGAGGTCCACTGCCATCCAGCAAAGGGATGGTGTTCTTCTCCAAGAGCCCGTCCGTGCTCGGCGTGGCCTCTTATTTCGGCCTAGAGAATCACGAAGTGAGCAATTATGCCGAGGGGCTGAAGCGATCGCTGCCTCGTCTGGCGGAGGGCAATGTGCTCTGGCACATCGAAGAGACGGACGACATCAGCCACAAACGGATGCCGTCGAAGAAAGTGGAGATGCTGTTGGACGTGGATCGGTTGCTCAGCTCGAACAAGAAGAAGCTGCAGGGGCACAAAGTGGCTTTCGTCATCGATCATGGCACCTCTTCACTGAGCGGCGAGCATTTGATCATGAAGGTGCCGTTCGCGGTCGGTCCGGCCATCACCAAAGGAAGGGCAGGGAAGAGGTTCTGCGAGATCGAGGAGGATTTCGTTCCGCTGCCCGGACTGCTCGACGCCATCCTTCAGTAGGGCGGAGGATTCGACATTACGGTGACGGTGCGATTCCGATGTTGCCACATTTCTCAAGCCAGATGCATCACTTCAGCTCAATCATTATATAGCCGCCAATCCTTCAATTGGATGAATAATCCAACTGACGAAGAGGGAGAGTTATGGCGACAACGATTCCCAAGGACATCATCTTCAGCCACGAGGAGATGAAGGGGAAGAAGTTCGTGCGCAAGCTGCTGGGCAAGGCGCCCACCTACGTCTGCATCATCGGCAACACAGAGACAGGCAAGATCCCTGGCATCTCTGCAGCGGGAGCGAACCCCCAGATCACTGACTACACCCCCGCCGCAGACATCGAACTGCTCTATTTCGGCTGGTGCAAGTGCATCAATGGAGTGCCAGTGACGCCCAACGGCATCCCTACACCTGGTCTCATCACCATGTCCGCCATCAAGCTGACCTCCATGCCAGTGTTCGCAGTGAACGGAGGTGTGAATGTCAGACCGAACTCCCCCTACTTCGAGCTTGGCGGAACTCCGGGCAAGGACATTCGCACGGGAAAGGCATTGGACGATCCACGCAAGGTCTTCGACCACGCTGTGGAAGTGGGCAAGGCCCTGGCCAGGATCTCCGATTACTTGGTCGTGGGGGAATCCATCGCCGGGGGAACCACCACGGCGTTAGGCGTATTGGCGGCCATGGGCTATGATGCGGAAGGCAAAGTGTCCAGCAGCCTTCTGGAGAACCCCCATTCTCTCAAAGCGCAGGTCGTGCGCGAAGGATTGAAGAACGCGCCCTTGACCATGGAGCAGATGCGGAAGGACCCGATGGCTGCCCTGGCGGCCATGGGCGATCCGATGATCCCTGCTGCGGCAGGTGTGGTCGTAGGAGCGGCACGCTCCGTTCCCGTCATCATGGCCGGCGGCACCCAGATGGCCGCCGTTCTGGCGGTGGTCAAAGGCATGGATAAGGGCGTTCTCGGTAACGTGGCCATCGGCACCACCAGATGGATCGTGCAGGACAAGGGCTCGAGCATCGTTAGCCTGGTGCAGCAGATCGCACCGGTGCCCGTGATCGCGGCCGATCTGGATTTCGGCCATTCGAAACATGAAGGGCTGCGCATCTACGAGACCGGCCTGGTCAAGGAGGGCGTGGGGGCCGGTGGCTCGTCCATCGCTGCCATGCTTACTACCAGAGGACGAGTGGACGCGGCCGCCCTGCTGCAGGAGATCGAGGAGAACTACGAGAGGTTGATGGCCAGGAAGGCTTAGACTTTCTTCCTTTTCTTCAGGACCTTCTCCGCGAACCTCAGATTGGCGACGGTGTTGATGTTCACGGCGAAATCCTCCAGCTCCGTGAGCATGTATGCCTCATCAAGGTACTCGTTGCGGAGCATCATGTCCCGGTCCACGATGCTGATGCCACAGGGAACGGCCATCTGGCCGTTCATCTCCATGGTGAAGGTCGGCTCCGCGTTCATGTTCTGAAACACCTCCACCGGCACCCCGACCACAATGGATGATTTCTTGGACCGATAGAAGGCCGTGACCACGGCGTCGATGGAGGATGTCCGCAGGAGAGGCATGTCCGCTGGCACCACCAGTATGTAGGGAGTGGAGAGCAAATACATGGCATAGCGAAGGTCCTGGACATAGCCTTCGCCGGGGGTGCGCACGAACCTGTATCCCTGGGATTGGACGTGCTTCTCCGTGCGGGGCGTGTTCTGGCTCACCGAGACCACGATCTCCGAGATCTCCTTCGAGCCTTTGAGCGCCTCCAGCACATGATCGACCATCGGCTTGTCAAGGATCTCGATCAGCGGTTTCTCTTGCTTCAGCTCGCCTATCCTCGTTCCCCTGCCGCCAGCGGTCACCACCGCACTGACTCGAGGCATCTGATCACCAATACCAGCGTCATCAGCACTATCGGTCGAGCGATCTCGTTCGTCGCTCCCAGCACGTCTCCGTTCACGATGCCGAAGGAGCGCATGGCAAGCTTCGCCAGCACCGCTCCGACCAGGGAGCTGACGAGCACCAAGGAAAGGCCGATGACCACTACCCAGATGTCGCTCCATCCGGAGTAGGGCTTGAGGAAATAGCCGAGGACGAAAATGATGAAGAACGACAGGACGGCAGAGGCGAGGGCCGTGCCACCCTTGGCGTTGCGAACGAAGATGCCCCCCATGCCTTCCGATGGCTTCCCGACGGAGGCGCATGCCACCAGAGCGTTCTTCGCCAGCACCTCCGCCATCAGGGGGATGAGGAACAGCAAGGCCAGGGGCTGGTTGGCGAACATGGCTAGGGCGAGCACGGAGAGCGATTCGAAGAAGAAGAGGTAGGCAATTCCACCAGCGCCGGATCGGCTGTCTTTCATGGCCGCCAGCTTCTTCTCCTTTCTTCCGCCGGCCAGCAGGCCATCGCCTAGATCGCTCAGGCCGTCGATGTGCAGGAAGCGGTTGAGGCCGTGCACGAACAACAGTGCCAGAAGGGCGGCGACAAGCGAAGAGAACACCTGATCGGCCAAGAGGAATACCAAGCCAGCAACGCAACCGAAGAACAATCCGACGATAGGCACCGACCAGAAGCGATGCGCCAAAGCATCGACCTCTTGACCGCTGGCATCGGCTGGAATGATGGTGAAGAGGGAGAACTGCGCCTTGAGGATGGAGAGCACCCCTATCTTCCCGCCCCCAGAAGGTCGGTGTAGACCTTGGACATCGTTCCTCCGACCAACGCGCCCACGATATCGTCCATGAAGGGACCGAGCTCGCCGATGATGCCCGGCTTCTTGCGATCGTAGCGGGTGTACTCGAAGAGCCCCCTAGTACCCGAGATGTACTCCGCCAAGGCGATGCCCATGAGCTCGTCCGCCAGCAGGTGCACCGGGTCCTTTGCGAACTCGCCCTTCCCCAGGCCGTGGATGTTGTCCCGACCCCCTTGCTCCTCCATCAGCAGCGCCGCCTGCACCATGGCGTTCACGTTGACGTCGTCGTTCAGAAGCTTGATGTGCGCCATGAAACGCTGGTGGATCATCTCGGTCTCCCACTGAGGGTTGGAATAGTAGAGTTCCTTGGCCGCGTTCCAGAGATCATCGAGACTGATTCCTTTCTCTTGCAGGCGGGAGAGCATGTCCAGCGGAGCCGTCCCGTTGTACCACTTGCGGATGCTCTGCCCCACCGCCTTGCGCACCGCCCTGGACAGGGCGATGCCGACGTCGGTGGCCGTGCCGGCGTAGTGGCTTCCGTTGCCTTTCGGGCATGCCACGGCGACGGCGTCGCTCGTGGTCCCCGTACCCTTCACGCCGCAATCGATCATGGCGGCGGTCTTTGCTTCGGTGATGGTGATGATGGCGTTCGCCAGACCGGCCGGCTCAAGAGGGACGTTGACCGCGGCCACGATGTTGATGGTGCCCGGCTTGGTCAGGGTGGCCAGGATCGCATCCGGCACCAGTTCCCCGGCCATGACTGCGTTGACGACGCCGGCGGTGGCTACGACCGACGCTTTGACTCCATGGTACTCCTCCTCGGTGGTGGAGATGACCTTCTTCACGTCCGCCGCGGTCATGAAGCATACCGTGTCCTCCTTCAACCCCAGCCCATGGCAGGTCTTGCGCATGTCCTCGTCTGGGTCCTGACCGTCGTAGCCGCGCTCCACTTGGATGATGAGCACCGTGTCCGCTTCCACGAACCCGCCGTTGCGCAGGGTGGATGCGAGCACTTTCATCTTCTCTGGGAAGTGAACAATGGCTCCATTCCCCCCGTTCAGGGCCTTCACCTCCACCTTCGGTTTGAACGTCTTTCTCATCTCTCTCACCCGAACAACAGATGCGTAATGACTTGCTCAAATAAAAGCTGGACCTGCAGCCCCAATACCAGGAACAACGGCAACGCCACCAGGAAGAAGAACAGCAGGGACGAGCCTTTGGCGAGCTTCACCGTCTCCCGGATGTAGCGGGGGTCCTCGGGCAGAAGCCCATCGCCAAAGGTGTAGTGGCCGATCTTCTCCATGCGGATCCCCAAGCCTCCGGCGAATGCGGCCATGGGCCAGCCCTTGTTCGGTGATGCGGTCTTGGTATGATCCCGCAACGCCGTCCGGTAGGCTTTTCTCCAGTCCTTGCCCATTATCTTCAGCGCAAGCAGTATGAACGGCAGGGAAAGCCTTGCCCCGATCCAATTGGTGGCGTCGTCCAGCTTGGCGGAGAACCAGCCGACGTTGCGGTGCTTCTCGCTCAAGTAGCCGACCATGGCATCGAGGGTGTTGGAGACGCGGTAGAACACCACTCCCGGAACCCCAGCCAGACCGAAGAAGAGGAAAGGAGAGAAAATACTGTCGATGGTGTTCTCGGCCACGGTCTCCACCGCGCAGGAGGCCACGTGCCCCTGGTCCAATGTGCTAGTGTCTCGACTAACCACCATAGAGACCCTCTTCCTAGCTTCTTCCAGATCACCTTTCTCCAGCGCCTCCATGACCGGGAACACATGACGCTCCAAGGCCTTCATGGCGAAGAGCGTCTTGAACAGCAATGCGCATACGATGGCCCAGACCAGCATCCCGAAGAGGCTGTGTAGGACCGCGATCAATACCGTGAGGCCGAGCACGAAGACCAGGATGGGGATCAAGGCCACGAGCACGCCCATGGCACGTTCCCTCCTCACCCGACCATGGCGCTTGATGCTTCCATCCAAGAGACCGATGAGCTTGCCCATCCACACCACTGGATGGAGGGCGTTCGGCGGTTCCCCCAGCAGAAGGTCCAAGATGACCGCGGCGACCGCGAACGCTAGTGCATAGAGGATGATCGGATCGAAGTTCACGTCCTGCCCTCCCTGCCCAGGACCGCACGGAACGCCTTGAGCAAGAGCGCGTCCTTCTCTGGGGTCTTGACGCAGAAGCGGACGAAACTTTCGAAAGGTGGACCGAAGGAGCGGCAATCGCGGACTAGCACGCCTTGCTCCATCATCCTCTCCCGGAATCTAGCTCCAGTCATCTCGATGGGTCGAAGATCGAGGAAAAAGAAGAAGCCGTCAGGCATATGGACCGTGAGCGATCGGAACTGGCCGAGCTCCTGGTGCACCCTCCGCTTCTCGTCATCCAGCACCTGAGCCCCTTTCCGTACGTAATGGAAATGGTCCGAGATCAGCGAAGCGGAGACCTCCTGCTCGATCTGTCCCAAGTTCCAGGTCTGCCTTCCCCTCTCCAGGCAGGCGGCCATGCCCTTCCCTGCCAAACCGTATCCTACCCTCAGCCCGGGAATGGCGAAGGACTTGGTCAGCGAGCGGATGATGAGCAGGTTGTCGTGAGCCTCTACTTCCGACGAGAGGCTGATCTGTTCCTCGTCGGGAAGGAGCTCCAGCAGCGTCTCGTCCAAGAAAACGATGACGTTCAGGCGCTCGCATTCCTGCAGGAGCTCGAGCACCTGGCGACGCGGGCAGACCATGCCCGTGGGGTTGTTGGGATTGCACAGATAGACCGCCTTGAAAGAGCGGTCCAGCTCACCCAAGAGCGATTCCACGTCCACTCGGAAAGCATCCTCTTCAGGAAGGGCGAAGGGCACCACCTCCGCTCCCATGAACCTGCAAGCGAACGCATACTCGCCGAAGGTGGGCCGGGGCATGAGCACCTTGTCCCCCCGCTCCAGAAAGACCTCGGGAAAGAGGCGGATGATCTCGGAGGAACCGACCCCTGGCACTACGTTCTCTTTGACGAGCGAATGATGATCGGCCACCGCCCTGCGGAAGCGGTCGCTCGAGTCATCGGGATAGTGATCGAGCTGCTTGGACGCCGCAAGCAGCATTTCCTGCAGACCGGGAGGCGGACCGAAAGGATTCAGGTTGGCACTGAAGTCCTCCAGCCCGCTGTAGCGCCAGCCGTCACCGCCGTGCTGCGGGCGCTCCATCCTCGCCACCTCTTGCCGCATGCGTTTCGTCAGGTCCGTGCCATCACCTCAGAGGCCTTTTCGCCAAGGCGAATATTTCGCCAGAATGATGCAGCACCTCTGCCTCCACCTCGTAGACTTCGCGGATGAGCTGCTCCGTCATGACGTCCACTGGCTTGCCGCACTTGACCACCTTCCCCTCTTTCATGATGAGCACCCGGTCGCAGTAGCGCACCAGGAGGTTGATGTCGTGAGAGGCCACGATGACCGTTATGCCTTTCCGAGAGAGCTCGTGCAGGAACTCCATGACCTCCAGCTTGTACTTGAGGTCCAGATGCGCCGAGGGCTCGTCCACCAGCATGACCTTCGGTTCCTGGACGGTGGCCTTGGCCAACATCACCCTCTCCTTCTCGCCGCTGCTCAACTCGAAGAGCTTGCGCTTGCGCAACTTCCCCAGCTCGAAAGAGGCGATGGCCTCGTCCACCTGCTTTTCGTCCTTCTCCGCTTCCCACCACAGACCTTGCACGTGAGGATAGCGCCCCAGATAGACGTAGTCCTCGACGGTGATGTTGAAATCCTCCGGGATGTCGGTGGGGACGCCAGCGCATACCCTGGCGATCTCCGCCAGCTTCATCTCGCTCACTTTTCTTCCTTCGAGGTAGACGACCCCTCCGTCCGCTTTGAGCAGGCCGTTTATGCAGCGCAAGAGCGTGGTCTTTCCTGAACCGTTTGGTCCAATGAGACCGAGGAACTCCCCTCGGTTGGATTCGAACGCCACGCCATCCAAGGTCCTGGAGGCGTCGTATCGGAACTCCAATCCCTCGATGCGGATGACCATCTTATCATCCGGCATAATCCCGCCCCCTCCTGACCAGCAGGTAGCCGAAGAACGGCGCCCCGATGAGAGAGATGATCGCCCCGACGGGCAGCTCGCCCTGCATGGCCGTGCGAGAGACGAGGTCCGCCACCAGCAGCACGTTCGCGCCCAATATCATGCTCGCTGGGAGCAGGAGCCGGTGGTCCCCTCCGACCAGGATGCGACCGATGTGCGGGACGATCAGTCCGAGGAAGCCGATGATGCCTGTGAACGCCACCGCGATGGAAGTGAGGATGGAGGTGAGCACCATCATGAGGCGTTTGAAGGAGCGCGAATCCACGCCCAGCTGCCAGGCCTGCTCATGCCCTAGCAGGATGACGTTAAGCTCCCGGGCCATGACCAGCACGATGAGACAGAGGAAGATGGTGGGCACGATGATGAGCAGGGCCTTGTCCGTGGTGATGGTGGCGAAGCTGCCGAACATCCAGAAGACGATACCGTGAAGTTGGTTGCCGCTGACGGTCATGATGAGCGAGGTGAGCGAGGAGAGAGCGGTGCCGGTGACGATGCCCGCCAGCACGTAGTTTAGCGCTCTACCTCCAGAGGCTTCGGCCAGCAGCAATGTGAAGAAAAAGGCGCCGATCGCTCCGATGAACGCGGCCACCGGAACGGCGAACAGCCCCACCCCTGTCACCGTTATGCCCATGAGCATGACCACGGCCGCCCCCGCCGCCGCTCCTGAGGAGACGCCGGTGATGTACGGGTCGACCAGCGGATTGCGTATGAGCGCCTGCATGACCGCACCGGCGACGGAAAGGGCGATGCCCACTCCCACCACGGCCACCGCTCGCGGAAGGCGCAATAGACCAACTATCTTCTCGTCAGGAGTGAGCCGACTGACATCCCCCAACTTGGTGATGTAACCCCACAGCGCCCCCAATGCGTCAGTGAAGCTCATGTCCACTGAACCGACAACTAGTGAAAGAATGAAAAGAAGGAAGAGCGTCACCGACCCCACTACGAGGATGAGGGCCAGTTTCATTTTGCTGCTCTTGACGGTCGATCCGTTCATCGGTTCTCCCCGGCCATCCGAAACGTCTCACTCCCATTTGATCGGAACGGCCAGAGCTACCGATTGGACATCGGCAGCCGGGCCGCTGGAAGAGGTTAGGGGTGTTAGGTAATCCTGATACTCGCTCCCTATGATGTTGGGCACGTTCGCCCCGAACGCCGAGGGCTGCAGGACCTCCGCCATGAGCTGGATCGCCTCCACGATGCGCACGCTCTGTCGGACGAACACGTTCTCACCCTGATTCGTCACCACGAACACCTTGTGGTTCTGCACCGCGGGGGTCATGCTCCACACTGGGTCGGTCTCCATGCTGGTGATGATCTGTTCGGGGGTCATCTCCATCATGGTGCCGCTAACGAAGATGATGTCTGGTGAAGCCGCGATCACGTCCTCCTTGGAGACCATTGCCCAGCCGGGGTAGGAGGCCATCGCGTTCGCGCCTCCGGCGAACTGCACCACTTCGCCTATGAACGTTCCAGCACCGGCAGTGTAGATTGGTTCCAGCCAAACCGCAAAGAACACCTTCGCCTGAGGCTTGGCCCAGTCGATCTTCCCCTGGATGGCGGTGATCTTCTTCTGCATCTCGCCCACCAGGCTCGCCGCCTGTCCTTCCATCTTAAGAGCGGAACCGACCAGGCGGATATTGTCGTAGACGCGGTTGATCGTCGCTCCCTCGTAAAGGGCGACGACCGACAGACCGAGACCCTCAAGCTGATTCGCCAGTTCGACGTGCTGCGACATCGAGGCGGTCACGAGCACCAGGTCAGGGGTGAGGTCGACGATCTCCTCTGCCTTGGGCGTGGAGAATCCCCCGATATCCTTGACGGTCTGGGCCGCCTTTCTGTCCACTACATCCTGAGGGTAGTCACAATACCCCGTCACGCCGACCAGCTTGCTTCCCTGCCCCATGGCATAGACCAGCTCGGTGATCTCAGGAGCACAGGAGACGATGCGCTCCGGCTGGTGCGTCAGGTTGACCTTGCGTCCCAGAGCGTCGGTCATGGTGACGTTGAAGTTCTCTCCCGACGCAGGCTTGTTGCCCACGAGCACGACCAAGCCCGCGGTCACAAGGATGCCCACGACCGCGATGGCGATGATGATCATACGCTTCGATGATTCCAATCTCCTCCCTCCAGGATGTCCTACTAGTGATGCTTAAGCTCAGCCCAGCATAGTTGGATGTATCATCCAACTGACATATGATGGACAGGGCGGTATTTATTGATTTGCAGAAAAACGACCCAATCGGAATCATTGCGACAAAATCGTCCGTTGTTTCCTCAATGGTGACTCTGCTCCCACATCCAAGCCTATCGATGCTGGCCTACTTCGAATCGAAATGGACTACTGGTGCGACTCCGAACGACCGATACGCCCACAAGAGGATCCGGCCTATCAGGCTCCAGAAGAAATGCAACGATTAAGGCTTCGCTCGACCATGCGGCAGGCATGTGCATCCTCGCCGACCACGAGATCCTGGCAAGAATGAAGGAGGGCACGCTCCGGATCCGCGACTATCACGAAGGCTCGCTCACGCCCAATGGCTACGATCTCAGGATCGCGGAGCTCTCGCTGCCCGAGCTTGGGATCTCGTTCAAAGAAGGCAAGGCCAAGGTGCCGCCCAAGGCCATGTTCTATGTCTCGACCGTGGAATATGTCGAACTGCCGGACGACCTGGCGGCGCAGCTCTGGACTCGAACGTCGTGGATCAGAAAAGGAATATTGGTCGGGCTGGGCAAGATCGATGCTGGCTTCCATGGAACGCTTACCTTCGCAGGCTTCAACGCCTCCAGCGTGGAGGTGGAGATACCTATTGGCTCTCGCTTCGTGCAAATGTGCTTCGAGACCATGCACTCCAAGGTGCAGATGACCTATGAGAAGCGAAGCGGCAACTACCAGGGGCAGAAAGGCATCATCCTAGCACCACTTGCTAAGGACAAGGTCAAGTGAGTAGACGCTCATCGACGGCGAGTAGGTCTTCAGCTCTTCCTGCCTCACCAGTTCCACCATCGCGCCCATTCCTCTTGCCCGAGTGAGCAGCTCGTCCAGCACTCGATCGATATCGTCGCGCTCGCAGATGTGGTAGAGGTGGATGGTGCCTCCGAAGTTGAGCTTGGTGAGCGCATCGGGGAAGAAGTCCATGGCGGAGTGCGGCAGGTTCATGACGATGCGGTCCACGTTCGGCAGTTCGAAGATGACCTCCTTGGCATCGCCCTCGATGGCCATGACCTTGTCCGCCTTGTTGAGCTCGATGTTGCGCCTCATGTAGGATATCGCGTCCGCGTTGAGATCGACGGCGAAGATGATGCTTGGATTCGCGTGCCGAGCGATCATTATGGCGAAAGGTCCCACGCCAGCGAACATGTCCAGGACCACTTCGTCGTCGTGGACAAGAGAGGCGACGCGCATGCGCTCATTCGCCAGCCGGGGATTGAAATAGACCTTAGATGGGTCGACGAGCAACTTGATGCCGTATTCCGTGTGCACGGTCTCCAGCACTTCGTCCCCAGCGATCACCTCCAGGTCCCTCACCCGGAGCTCGCCTTTCACCCCTTTGTCCAATGCGATGGTGCGCAGCCTAGGGAACGCCTGCTTCAGCGCTCCCCCGACCTCTTTAGAATAAGGAAGCAGCTCCTCTGGCAGCTTCATAATCGCCACGTCCCCGATGACGTCGAACGAGGAAGGGATGAGATCTCTCAGCTGCTCCGGGACGTGTGCAAGGCGAGCGAAGTCCGCCTCTGCCACGCTCCTCTCCTCGAAATCCTCCTCCAGGACCTCGTGGTCAAGCCTGCCCACCTCGGCAGACAGGAGAGGGAAAAGAATGTGATCGTCGACCCGCCTGACCTTCAGAGAGATGTCCAGCAGCCCGCTCTCTAAAAGTATTTTACGAACCGACTCCCCTTCTCCCTTGGGAACCTTCAAGCACAGGGACCGCACGGTGAATGGCATGGGCGAATTGGTATTTGTCGGTTTAGGGCTGAGCAGCGTCCAGGACATGAGCCTAAGGGCGCTCGAGGTTCTCAGGGGATGTGATCTGGTATTCGCGGAGTTCTACACCTCCAAGCTGATCGATTCGAACGTCGACGAGCTCTCGCGCTTGATCGGAAAGGAGGTCAAGGTCCTGGAGCGGATGGACGTGGAGGAGGGAGAGGAGGTCATCGAGGCCGCCCGTTCCAGGAAGGTGGCGTTCGTCACCGCCGGGGACACCATGGCGGCCACGACGCACGTGGACATGAGGCTGAGGGCGATGGAGGAGGGCATTTCCACCTCCCTCGTGCACGGGGTCTCGATATTCACCGCCTGCGCCGCCGCGTTCGGCCTGCAGCCCTATAAATTCGGGCGAACCATCACCCTGCCCTTCCCAGAGAAGAATTTCTTGCCCGCCAGCCCGTACGAGAACATCCTGGAGAACAAGAAGCGAGGGTTGCATTCGCTCGTGCTCCTGGACATCCGGGAGGCGGAGGATCGCTTCATGTCCGCTTCGGAAGGCGTGCAATGGCTCTTGGATGCGGAGAAGAGACTGGGAGGCGGATTGATGCAGGCAGACAGCATCGTATGCGCCGCCGCCCGCGTCGGTTCGCCGACGGAGAAGCTCGTGGCCGGCTATGCTGCGGAAGTGGTCAAGATTGACCTGGGTCCGCCGTTGCATACCCTGGTCGTCCCGGGTAAGCTGCATTTCATGGAGGCGGAGGCGTTGGTCAAGATGGCCGGGGCGCCGCCCGAGATCATCAAAGAATGAAAGGGCTAAGGTCTTCGCTGGCCCACGCCCAGCAGCACCAGGACCCGGATGCGGTCTCCCAGTTCCGGGTCCAAGCGCCCGACGAACCTGACCCTCGCGTTCGGAACGCGATAAGCGATGTCCTGGGCGATCTTGGCCTGCAGCCCCTCGTCGGTGAAAGATGCCGAGATCACGGTGAGCGCGGATTTGACGTCCTTCAACTCAAAATCGAACCAGGGGGAAGTGAACGCCTCTTCCACTGCCCGCAGTTCGCGGTCCAGTTCGCCGGAGATGCCTATTCCCGCGCGGACGTGCTTGCAGGAGGAGAAGTCCGAGCGCACTTGGCCCAGGTCCTCCAGGGTGAGAGCTGAAGCCAGCTCCAGCACCGGCGCCATCATGATCATGTCCATGGCGCTGAAAGCTTTCCTCAAAGGCAGGTTGGGAGCGATCCTGAGCAGGCAGTCGTTGGCATAGGAGATCAACATGTCCGAGTGCTCGAGGATCTTCTCCATGGACTGGGTGGCGATGTAATGCCTCTCTCCCCCTTCCACGGAGAAGGGCAGGGCGGCGGAGACCACCACCAATTTGCAGTGCCGGCGACAGATGTTCGCCAGAGCGGGAGTGACGTTGCTTCCGGTCTCTCCGCCCAGGCCGGCGAAGAGGAACATGATGTCCGCCTCCCCTATGCGCGAGAACAGGCCGCTCTTCAGGTCCCCCCCGATGGCGCTGAACATCTGGGGAGAGGTGGTCTTGAACAGCCGAACATGGTCTCTGGTCAGCACGCATCTTGTCCGCAATCGAGCTGCTCCAGGCCCCTCCTCCAGCTTGCAGACGGCCACCGCCTCCAAAGGCCCCTCGGCCACGACGTTGCAGCCTGCTCCGCCAACGCCTATGACTTTGACCCTAGGTCGGGTCTTCTTTTCTGACGTGCCGAACCGCTGCGGGGCTGGACTCATCGCGCGGCTTTATCCACCAGTGATTGAAATAACTTTTCGGTGGAGGAGAGGGCAGCGAGCAGGAGCGAACTCGGGAGAAGGGACTTCGGATCTTCACTACATTCGCTTCTCCCTTCACGCCCTTCGCGGTGCTGGTCAAGATCCATCTGTACGAGGAGTGCGTGCAGGCGGAGATCACCCAAGCGGAGGCCAGGGAGACTCAGAACCCCGGAAAGCCGACCATAGACAGGAAGTTCTTTTAGGCCTGGGACCATTGGCGCCGGACGGAGAGAGCGATGGACAATAGCACGCACATGTTGCTCGAGATCGCGCTCATCCTGGTCATCGCTGGCATCTCGTCAGTGGTGTTCACCAAGCTCCGCTTTCCCGCGGTCATCGGCTACCTCGCGGCGGGAATGATTCTCGGTCCGCGAGGCATCGGATCGGTGCTGCAGTTCGACATGGACACCATCGATTTCCTGGCCAACCTGGGCATCGTGCTGCTCATGTTCTCCATCGGACTGGAGTTCAACCTGAACCGCCTGCGCAAGATCGGCTCCTTCGCCATCCTGGCCGGGGGGGTGGAGGTGTGCGCGATGCTGGGCATCGGTTACTCGTTGGGCCACGCCATGGGCTACTCCTTCGTGGAATCGATCTTCATGGGGGCGATACTCTCCATAAGCTCCACCGCCGTCATTCTCAGCGTGCTAAAAGAACTGGGCAAGCTGAAGGAGGAGTACGTGGAATCGCTCATCGGCGTTCTCATCGTGGAGGACCTGGCGGCGGTCATCCTGCTCACCATGACCTCTCCTCTTCTCACCGGGCAAGTGCCCCGGCTCTCCGCCACCATCACCATCCTGGTGGTGATCCTGCTCTTCATCGGCTTCTCCCTCGTGCTCGGTCTGGCGGTCGTGCCGAAGCTGATCGACCGGGTGGACCGGGGCTACAGTAGCGAAACGCTCTTGTTGGTGGCGCTGGGACTGTCATTCGGCATGGCATTGGTGGCGGACCAGATCGGGCTCTCCGTGGCCATAGGTTCCTTCATCATGGGCGTGATCATTGGACATGCCAGGGCGCATCTGCACGTGGAGCAGAAGGTAGCGCCCATCAAGGAGATGTTCCTGGCCGTGTTCTTCGTCTCCATCGGCATGCTCGTCCAGCCATTGCTGGTGCTGAAGAACATCGTTCCCGCTATCGTCATCGCTCTGGTGTTCATCTTGGGCAAGATGTTCGCGGTCACCCTGGGATCCTATATCTCTAACCTGCCTGTGCGAACGTCCTTCCTGGCAGGTGCGAGCATGGTGGCCATGGGTGAGTTCTCCTTCATCATCGCCAAACAAGGCAGCGAGGCAGGGGCGCTCACCGACGCTTTCTACTCCGCTGTCATAGGGGCGGCGCTCATCACCATGGTTCTCCTTCCGGTGTGCGTCAACCGCGCTCCCAAGTGGTTCAACTGGTTCGTCACGCACACTCCCAAAGGCGTCCTCGGCACCATGCGCGTCATCGAAGGCGTGCGCATGGACGTGCGAAGACGATTGGCATTGTCCGCTGAGAAACGCAAGCAGATCCGCCGGGAGCTCTTCTGGATCTTCGTGGACCTGATCATCATAGTGCTCATCTCGTTCCTGAGCAGCGTGCTTCTGGCTTTCAGCTTGGTGCTCGACCCGATCGCGCGCGCCATCGGTATCATCCCTTCGGTGCTGGCACTGGTAATCACCATCGCCCTATCGATGCCGGTGGTGATCAGCATGGTGAACAAGATGCGCAACGTCGTCAGACTGCTGGCGGCCAGCGTCCTGGACACCAGATCCTACCAGGTCTTAAGCGGCACCCTGGTCTACCGCATGCTGAAGAAGTTGGTGCGGCTCTTCGTGGTGGTGGTGATACTGCTCGCCATCGTGCCCTTCGCCTATGTGTTCGATCAATACCAGTCATGGTTGGTGCTCATCTTCGTGCTCATCGGCGTCCTCCTCGGCTACCTGCTCTGGGACTTCTTCCATTCTGGGTACATGCGGCTGCAGGATGCGCTGGCTGCGAACATCGTCGAAGGCCAGGAAGAGAAACGGTCCTAGCACTTTCGGGACGGTCTGAGAAATCCCTTTTAGAGCGCATGCCGTTGTTGGGGGCGAACTGGTGCACAGATGAGGATCGCCCACGTCTCCGACACGCATTTGGGCTACTCGGCCTTCGGCAGAGTGGACGAGCAGTCCGGGCTGAACCTGCGGGAGGTGGATTTCTATCGGGCGTTCGAGGAATGCGTGGACAAGGTCGTTCGGCTCAAGCCGGACGCCCTCCTGCACTCGGGCGACCTGTTCGATTCCGTGCGCCCGTCGAATCGAGCTTTGTCGTTCGCTCTCGATCAGTTCGCGCGCGTCTCCCAGGCGGGCATCCCGGTGGTGGTCATCGCCGGGAACCACTCCACTCCGAAGTTGCGGGAGACCGGTAGCGTGTTCAAGGTCTTCGAGCACTTGAAGGACGTCCATCCGGTGTTCAAGGGCGAATATGAGAGCATCGAGCTGGGCGGGCTGATGGTGCACGCCCTGCCCCACTGCGAAGGGGAGGTGCTGCAAAGGGAAGCGGAGAAGATGAGACCATCCGACTCGCACCTGAACGTGGGCATGATGCATGTCGGCATCGCAAGCATCCAGGATTTCCGCATGGGGGAGTTCAACGAGCTGATGCTGCCCGTCTCCGCTTTGAACGAGAAACTGGACTACATTGCGCTCGGCCATTATCACGGCTTCGTGCACGTGACCAGGAACGCTACCTACTCTGGCTCGACGGAGCGGCTCTCTTTCTCAGAGGCGCGGGACAAGAAAGGCTTCGTCATGGTTGACCTGGCGAAGGGCAAGAAGGAGTTCGTGCCCCTGCGCTCTCGTCCCATGCTCGATCTTCCGCTCATCGACGCCAAGAGGAAGGACGCGGACGAGCTGCGTCAGGAACTGAAAAATGAGATCGAATCACAAGAGCTGGAGGGCAAGCTGGTCCGCCTGATAGTGAGGAACGTGGCATCGCCGGTCTACCGGGCGATCGACCATACCTGGCTCCGCTCCGCAACCGCCAAGGCCATGCACTTCGACGCCCGCTTCGAGGTGGTGCAGGAGGGCGTCTCCCTTCAGAGCGCCAGCACCTACATCGATTCGCTGGAGAAGGAGTTCGTCTCCTTCCTGGATCATTATCCAGTGGAGAAGGCTGACAAGGAGAGACTGCGCAGCAAAGGCCTGGAGTATCTGCAAAGGGGGCTGGAAGAATCCGATTGAGGTACATGGAGCTGCGCAACTACCGCAAGTTCCGCCAGGCCGCGGTGGAGTTCCCCGAAGGCATCGTAGGGATCATCGGCCGCAACGGTTCAGGCAAATCGTCGCTGGTGGAGGCGATCGCCTGGGCCATCTACGGCAACGAAGGCAGCATCGTCCGCACCGGCAAGGAAGGGGTCAAGTTCTCCGGAGCCTGGCCCAACGAGGACTGCTCCGTGACCCTGGAATTCGAGCTGGAGGGTGAGAGCTACCGTCTGCAGCGCATCATGAAGGGGCAGAGGAACGCGCTCGATGCCTCTTTGACCGTGAACGGCAAGCTACTGGCGAAAGGAGATACCGCAGTAACAGACGCCATGATCGAGAGGCTGGGCATGGACCATCGCGCCTTCTTCGTTTCGGTGTTCGCCAAACAGAAAGATCTGAACGCACTGAGCTCGTTGCGCGCTGAGGAACGCAGGAAGCTGGTGCGCCGCATGCTGGAAGTGGACGTGCTCGACAAGGTGGTCACTGAGATCGACAAGGACGCCCGGCTCATAGAGAGCGAGCTCAAAGGGCTGCAGGCCTCCCTCGTCCAATCCGATGGAGGGATGAAGCACCCATCGCTCCTCCTGAACCTGGAGGCGGTCGAGATATCGCGCAAGAAGCTGAGATCCGAGATGGAAGAGCTGAGGACGCAGCTCATCTCCTTTGAATCGAAGGTCGAAGAGAAGAAAGGGGATCGCTCTCTTATCTCTGCCATCCAGGAACGCTATCGCTCCGCCCGCGACGACCTGATGCGCAAGGAGATGGAACTGAAGGCACAGGAGCGATCCGAAGCGGAGCTGGAAGGAGAGCTTCGCTCCTTGGGCGAGAAGAAGGAGGAGCTGGCCAGGCTTCGCCCTATCAAGGAGGAATATGAGAAGGCGGTGCAGGAGAAGGAGAAGTTCGAGAACGTCCTGCGCTCCTACGAGGAGAGGAAGGGCATCCAGGCAAGGCTGAGCGTCGTGGACCGGGACCGGCTGCGCATCGAGGAGGACTGCAAGAGGACAGCGATCGAGCTCGAGGAGCTGAAGGACCCATCCGGCCACCTTGCTAGCGTGGAGAAGAATCTCAGCGAGTTCCTGGAACAGGCCAAGGACCGGTCGGAGGGTGCCAAGGGAAAGGAGAGCGAGGCCCGCCGCCTCCAAAGGGAGATGGATGCGCTGAAAAAGAAGATGGAAGAGATCTCCCGGCTGGGGCCGGAGAGCTGTTGTCCCACCTGCGAACGGCGGATGGGGGACCAGCATTCATCCCTCCTGACCAAGCTTGGTCAGGAACTGAGCGGCAAGAGCGCCGAGCGGAAGCAGTTGGACCTAGAGAGATCTGGCCTGCAGACGCAGGCCGAGCAATCGATGCAAAGGGCCAAGGCCCTGGAAGAGAGGAGGAAGAAGCTGGTCGCAGACCGGGAAAGAGAGGTGGAACTGCTATCCCGGTTGCGGGAGCGGACCGCTCAACGCTCACAACTGGAGGTGGAGAGGGAGGGGCTGCTGCGCAGAGCGAACGAGATAGGGGAGATCGATTTTGACGAAGCTAGATACCTGCAGCTCAAAGGCAGCTTGACCAAGCTCAGGGCGGCCGCGGACCGGTGCCAGGAACTGAAGGCGCAGGTACAGCGCACTACCGAGCTGGAGAAGGCGCTGAAGAACGCAAGAACGATTCTGGAGGTCCTCAGACAAGAGGCTAGATCCACCACTACCAAGGTCGAGAGCATAGGCTACCACGAGGGCGACCTGGAGCGAGCGCAGTCCGAGGTGGACGGAGCGGCCGATGCTGCCATGCTCAAGAGCAAGGAGATCGCCCGAAAGCAGGCGGAGCTCTCGGGCAAGGAGAACGAGGCCGCGGCGATCCGAGGGCAATTGGAGGAAGTGGAAGCTATCGAGAGGAGAACCTCCGCCGGCACCAGGAAGCTTCAGGAGCAGAGCGCGCTCAGCGATGCCATGCGGGTCTTCAGGTCGGAGGTCATCGCCCGCATCACCCCCGCGCTCTCCCAGATATCCTCCAAGCTGTTCCAAGAGCTGACCGAATCCAAGTACGCGGGCATGGAGCTGAACGACGAATACGAGATCGAGGTCCTGGACGGGGGAAAGAAGTATCCATTGGACCGCTTCTCCGGGGGCGAAGCAGACCTGGCCAATCTCTGCCTGCGCCTGGCCATATCCAAGATGATCAGCGAGCGTTCCGGGAACGCCCTCAACTTCCTCATCCTGGACGAGATCTTCGGGTCCCAGGACCAGGTGCGCAAGCGCAACATCGTGAACGCGTTCGATCAGCTCTCCAAGCAGTTCAGCCAGATCGTGCTGATCACCCATGTGGAGGATATGAAGGACCTCATAAACGGCGCCATCCTGGTGCGGGAGAAGGAGGATGGCTCGAGCGAGGTCCTGGTCACGAGTTGAGGCTAATCATTTCAAGAGGGCGGCCATGTCCACGGATGCTCCGATCACTTTCCTTATGCGTTCCACTTTCTCCTTGTCGTCAGGGTCGATGCGGGCGATGAGATGGTCCACCATCTCCGCCGCCTCCAGCGTGTTGTAGCGCGTGAGCAGTATCGGGACGCCTTCCTCATAGGCCTTGGCCACCACCTGCTTGGCCGGATACAGCCCTCCGGTGAGGACCAGGCAAGATGTGTCCGTTGAGAGCGCTGCCAGTTGTATGTCCGCCCGGTCGCCGCCGGTGATGAGCGCCTTCCTGGGCACGCGGCGCATGTAGGTGAGCGCGGTCTCGGGGGTCATGGCACCGATCATCACCTCTTGCACCACGTTGTCCAGGCCGTTCTCCACCACTAGCTCTGCATTGACGGCCTCCCGCACCTCGCGGGCCGTGAAGCGCTTGAGCTCTGGTACTTCGGGCACCACCCCCAGGACCTTCACTCCCTTGTCCTCGAGCATGAGCTTGATCGCCGGGTCGTCGCACATGTTCAAGATGACCCCTTTGAACGGGATGTTCTGAGCTTGCATCATGCGCACCAGCATGGCAATCTTGTCCAGCGCTGAAGGCTGCGGGGTGGAGATCAGTACCACCTCCGCCCCCACGGCGGACGCTATGGCCATGCCCGAGACCCCGTGCAAGCAGCCGGTGACTATGTCCCTCGTCCCCTCCACCAGCATCAACTCGCAGTCCTTGCTCAGACGATCGTACGCCTCGACGATCGAGGACATGGGGACCGGTCTGAGCACGTCGTAGACGAAGGGGCAAAGCTCCTCCTCCTTTGACTTGAGCTTGAGCGCCCTCTTCATCAGATAGGCGTCCTGGTCCACCAACGACTCGCGTCCGTTGATGAGCTTCTCCACGAACGGCTTGAAGTAGCCGAGCCGCCTGCCGCAATTGAGCGCTATTCCAAGCGTGATCATGCTCTTACCAGATCGTTCCACAACCGAACCCATGAAGAGACTTCTCATTCCCTTTCCCTCCCAATTGTCACAAGCGCATCCACCGCGCTGCATCCCTGGCCCTCGTCCCCGACGATGACCGGGTTGATCTCCAGTTCCGCTATCTCCGGGAAGTCGACCCCGATCTGGGCCACCCGGGCGATGACGTCCTTCAAGGCCTCGATGTCCGCCGGCCTCTTGCCCCTCGCCCCGGCCAATATCGGATAGGCTTTGATGGAGCGTATCATGTTGCTTATGTCCTCCTTGGTCAAGGGGGCGATCCTTTGAACGACGTCCTTCATCACTTCCACGAAGATGCCCCCGAGGCCAAAGGTGACGACCGGACCGAACTGCGGGTCCCGGACCATTCCCACGATGACCTCTCGTCCCACCAGCATCTTCTGCACCGAGATGCCCTGGATGCGAGCCTGAGGCATGCGGGTGCGCACCCTGGTGGTTATCAGATCGAACTGCTTCCTCACCTCGTCCCCGCTGGCGATATTGACGGCCACGCCTCCCACGTCCGTCTTGTGGAATACGTCCGGGGATTCGATCTTCATCACCACCGGATAGCCTATGTCTTCAGCGATGCGCGCCGCTTCCTCAGCGCTCTTCGCCACGCCTTCCTGGGGAACGGACACGCCGTAAGCCACCAAGATATCCTTGCCCTCCTTCTCCGAGAGGCTGACACGGCCCTCTTCCCTTGCGCTCCGGATCAGGGCGCGCACCCGATCTCCATCCCCTGGAACCCGAAGGAACGAATTGCTGGTCCGAGACTCGACCGCCCGGCGGTACTCCATCATCGCTGCCAGAGCACGGATGGCCCGGTCCGGGGACTCATAACTTGGCACTCCGGATTCTCTCAGAATCGTCACTCCTTTTGCCACGTCCTCCCCTCCCACGAACGTGGCCACCAGAGGCATTGATGTCTTGCCAGCGAAGGAGGCGACCAACTGCGCCACCGAAGGAATGTCCACCAGGTCGGTGGGCGCCAGCATCACCAGTGCGCAGGAGACGTTGGGATCGTCCATGACAGTACGCAAAGCGAACTCATAGCGGTCAGTCCGTGCATCCCCCACCACGTCCACCGGATTATACAAGTTCGCCTCCTCTGGCAGCTTGCTCTTCAGCTTGGCGATGGTCTCAGCGGTGAAGGATGCCATGTTCAGACCATGGTCGCTGCAGGCGTCCGCCGCCAATACCCCCAGTCCGCCGGCGTTGGTGACGATCGCCAGCCCACCCTCTTTGGGCAGGGGCATGGTCGCGAAAGCCAAGAGAAGGTCGAACAACTCCTCGATGTTCTGCACCCGCACGATGCCGGACTGAAGCATGGCTGCGCCGTACACCTTGTCGCTCCCGGACAAAGCACCGGTGTGCGAGGACGCCGCCTTCGCTCCGGTGTTGGTCCTCCCCGCCTTCAAGGCAAGGATGGGTTTGTTGGCCGAGGTCAGATAGGCCTCACGCATGAACTCGACTCCCCGGTTCACGCCCTCGATATACATGCCGATGACCTTGGTGGACGGATCATCGCGCAGGAATCGCAGGATGTCCGCTTCGTCCAGGTCCACCTTGTTCCCCACGCTCACGAACTTTGAGAAGCCCACCTTGATGTGCTCCGCCCAGTCCAGGATGGTCGAGCAGATGGCACCGGATTGCGAGGTGATGGCTATCGAGCCTTCGCGCGGATAATTGTTCGTGAAGGTGGCGTTCATCTTGTGTTGAGGGTTGATGAGGCCTAGGCAGTTCGGCCCCAGGACGCGGATGCCATAGAAACGAGCGATCTCTCCCACCTTCATCTCCAGCTCTGCCCCCACCTTTCCAGTCTCCTTGAAACCGGCGGTGATGATGATAGCTACCTTGATCCCTTTCTTTCCGCAGTTCTCCATGACCCGAGGAACGTAGACGTTGGGCACGGCGATCACGGCCAGTTCGATCTCTCCTGGAACGTCCAGAACGGAGGGGAAGCACTTGTGCCCCAGGATCTCGTCCGCCTTGGGGTTGATGGGGTACAGTGGACCCTCGAACCCCGAATCGATGAGGTTCTTGAGCACGATGTGCCCCACCTTCATCTCCTCGCGGGCGGCCCCGATGACCGCGATGGCCTTGGGCTCAAAAAGCTCCCTCATGTTCCCCGCGTTCGGATTGATGGGCGCCGTATAAGAACTTGCGTTGTCGGCGGCTCAGAAACCGCCCAGCTTGTGCTGCTCCTGGAGCTTGATCTCCTTCTCCTTGTGCTCGATGCCCAGAAGGTCCATCATGCGGAAGGCGTTCTTGGTGGACTTGCCAGAAGCATGATTGTTGAAGTAGACCCGCACCCGATCCGCATTCTTCTCCGCCTCTTTGATCCGGGGCTGCCACTTGCCAAGCTGCTCATCGGTGTAGAGATAGTCGTAGCGGTTGAGGCGATGATCGTCCTCCGGCTCGTCCCGATACCAGATATCGTAGTTGCGGCCGTGGAAGCGCACGTATGCATGATCGGCCGTTTCCACCTGGGTGACGGGGAAGCCCGGACCGTCGACCAGGACGTTGGCCACGTTCCTCTCCTTGAGCGCTTCCAGAGCGGCGGCGTTCACCTCTCGTCCACCCTCATCCAGCCAGGAGCGGTGACGCCATTCCACCGCGTAGTCATGCTCTGCGGTTCTGACCGTATCCAGCATTCTGACCAAGTTCAACAGCGAGTCGCCCTCGTTCTTGAAGTAGGGTGAGAGCTGAAGGAGCACGCATCCCAGCCTCCCTGCCTCCGCCAAGGGCTGAATGCAGATACGCTCGAAGGAGGCCGCTTGCTCGCAGGCCTTCTGCACTTCGCCTTTGACCAGGGATTCGTGCGTCACCAGTTGAGGCATCTTGACCGAATACTCGAACCCTTTCAGGTCCTTGGACTTGGTAATCCAAGAGCGCACCATGAACTCGTTCGGTGGCCGGTAGAACGTACTGTTGATCTCCACGGTGCGGAAATACTGGGCGTAGTAGGCGAACCAATCCCCTTTCTTCTTGGCCAGCTCCATGGGATAGAAGCGCCCGACCCAGTCATCGTAGGACCAACCACTGCAACCGACCGCTATCATCTTGTTCCTATCATTGGGAGGCAGAGGAGAAAATGCTTGCCCTCGGGACCGCCTTCAACGATGGATTGGGCGGTATTCGGGTGCGAGCAGAGAACAGATAAATACTGGATGCGCGTAGTTGGACCTGCCTCCGAAAAATCCGAGGGTGACCAGTGATCCCTCAGAATGCTGGAGGCGCACAGTGCGCCGTAATATGGGTCCCTGCAGGAACTGCGATGTGACATCGCGTCATGACTGGAGGACAACCCCGGTGCACGACAAACACCCCCGGCCAGGGTCAGTGTGGGGAGATCCGGGCACCGCCCGTCCATGAACCAATCTGTTTCGGCCGGGGCACACTGGCCATCCTCTTCTTGGACAATGGCATCGATCTTGGTCCCGCTCTCCGATTGCTTTTTTGTCCGGCTATGTTCTCCGGGGAATGGAAAGGAGTTCTAGCACTCCATCAGTCGTTGTTCGCTTGATCCATTCTCAGGACGCTATCGAACCGGAAGGGAAGCATGCGGCTTCCACCAGCTATTCCAATATTCCGGTGGTGGCCGCTTTCCGGTCCTATGGCTTCATAGGAGTTGTGCTAAGACCACACACCACGGCCGAGTCCAGCCAAGCACCGGAGAAGATGGCCCAGGGCGAGATGAGCGTCGCCCAAGAACAGAAAAAGGTTTAGCCCGTTAAGCACATCTCCCTCGCATGCCGGCGCTGGTCCGTCACGGAGACTGCAACCGATGTGGGGATTGTTGCAAGCCGCGCTTTTTCGTGGACGAGGACGCCAAGGAGTTCTACCACGACAATGGATTGCCCGAGAACGGACAGTGCCAGTTCCTAACCCTCAAGGATGGGCAATGGACCTGCACCATCCATTCTTCACGCAGCGACCATTGCCGCGCCTTCCCTTGGCATCCCGACAACCTGAGAGGTCTGGAGAGATGCTCCTACTGGTTCGAGGGACAAGCGGACTAGCGCAGATACACCTGGCCGAAGCGCTTGTCGAATATCCAGGGGTCCTCGGTCCTGGCCTCCTCCTTGATCTTGATGAACTGCTCCAACTTGGCATCTAGGTCGTCGGCGAAGTTGAGCGCATACGCCTCCGGGAACTGGGGCTTCTTGGGCGAGCCGAACTCGAGCTCTCCATGACTGGATAGCACCATGTGCACCACCTTCAGCCTGAGATTCTCGCTCATGGCTGGCACCTTGTCGCAGGCCCTTGAGATCATCTCCGCCCCGATGGCGATGTGCCCCCGGAGCATGCCGTCCGGTGTGACATCTATGTTCGTCGTTACCACGTACTCGCTCACTTTGCCGACGTCATGCAACAGTGCACCGGCAATGAGGAGGTCGTGGTCCAGCTTAGGATATTCCTTGGTCAGGAACTCACATATCTCCACCACCTTGAGGGTGTGCTCCGCCAGCCCCCCGATCCAATTGCAGTGCATCCACATCGAACCAGGGGAGTTGCGGAACCGCTCCACGAACTCCTCGTCGGAGAAGAAGACGGTCAACAAGGCTCGCAGTCCCTCGTCTTTCAAACCTCGTATATGCAGATTCAGGGCGGCCATCAGCTGTTCCGGCTCGCGCTCGCTCCGGGCCACGAAATCCTCCCGCACCACCTCGCTCATCGCGAGCTTCTCTAGCCTACCACCCTTGTCCGGGGAGACGGAGATCTCAAGCGCGTCCCAATATCTGCCCACGTTCCCTCTCACCTTGACCACATCCCCCGCGCAGAAGGATGCGTAGACCTGGTCCAATGAACCTTTGTCCCCAGAACCCCAGAACTTCAAGTTCATCTCAGCGCTGCGGTCCGAGACGCGCAGCTCGAAGAAGCGGCCTCCTGCGTAAGGTCGGGGAGGGCGTTTCTGTTTCACCGAGACCGACTGATCGACTTCATCTCCTTCTTTCAGGTCCTTGAGGTACTTCCTCTCCTTCCCCTTCATGACGGAAGAATGAACGGCCGAGGAGATATCCATGTCGAAAGGAGCGAAGAGGAGGCGAGCTTTGGCCATGAGGACACCCGTTCAACGCCCGGAGGCGATCTTCTTCAGCCAGTCCTCGGACTCGCGCCAACGTGGGTACATGCGCTCCGCTCGACGGAAGGCGGCGTCGTGCTGGCTCCGGAGCGAGTCGATCCCCCGTTCCAAGTGCAGCAGCTCGTGATAGAGCACGTACTCGGTCACGAAGTCAGGCACCTTGACCGAGTCGAGAACGGAGGAGATGGCCACCACCCGCATAAGAAGGCTACAATAGCCCATGCGGAAACGATTGGGTCTATCGGTCCATGAGAGGTAAGCGTCCTGGCAGTCGGCGATGAGACCTTGCGACCTCAGGTGCTCGGCCATGGCCTGCAGGTCATAGTTCTCGCCCTTGGAGCTCATCCTCAGATTGCGAGATCGATCCAGGTACAACGGCCGGTTGCGGCTCACGAACTCCTGAGAGCGTAGCCAGTCGCGCAGCCGGTCGGTGTATACCTCCCTGCGCCGCTTCTGGATCCGCTTGAAGATGCAATGGGCGAAATCCTCCAGCACCACGTCGCTCGCCGCCTGCAGATAGTCGGTCACTTTGAAATCCGCCTGAGCGCCGCAGCGTTCCCAGGTGGTCTTGAACTCCTTGAAGGGCCGGAACTCCGCCTTCACAAGTTCGTAGCCATAGTTGCTTCCGACGGTCCGAAATGAGTCTTCAATCCTCTGGCCTTCGCCCATCATATGCTCACCGGGTGCGTTGGAAGGTCTTCGTTCTTCCTGCTCCGCATGAAGTCTAGTTCCTTGGTCGCCGCATAACCGATGAGCATACAGGCAGGCTGCGTCGGCCCGCAGATACGGTCCGTCGCTCTCCGACTCGGAATCCCCCGCTCCTAGTTTGAATCCCAGGCCCATCCCACCATGTAAATAGGTCAGCACATTTAAAATACTCATCTGGCCAATATTCGTTCGGAAGGGATGGACAGCTTCTCCAGGGACGACCGGGAAAAGCATCTTATTACCCGTGGCAACGTAGATGGCATCCTCTCCGCCGCCATGTTCTTATGTGCGTTTCCGGGCTCCAAGGTCTCTTTCGTGACCTCTCCGACGGCAGGTGCCAGGACCATGGCCATGGACCACCTTTCGCGCGAGATATTCCTAGCAGACCTGGCCATCGTCCCGGAGCTGGAGATCAACCTCCGGCAAGTATCCCAGAGGGCGGAGGTCCTGGCCTTCGACCATCATCAGCCGCATTGGATATCGGGCGATCTGGATAAGCTCCTCATCGTCCGAGAAGGTATGAGCGCTGCCTCCGTGCTCTACCATCACTTTGGCCTGAACGGGAGGATGCGCAAGCTGGCAGCCATAGCGGACCTGGTGGAGTTCTGCGAGACGGACCTGCTTCAAGAGCAGATGCAGATCCACGGCCAGCGTCGGATCACGGAGGAAGCGATGACGTTGGACTTCTCCTGGCGCCTGGACATCGATGACGATCTGTTCCGCACTCAAGCTTGCTTGCATCTTTCCAATGGTGCTTGGCCATCTGAGATCGGTCCGATCAGAAGGCGCTACCTGCAGGTGGTCAATGAGCAGCGTTGGCCCAAAGCCTTGGCCAGAGTGGAGAGCCAGATGCGCATCCACGGCCCGGCCTGCGTCCTGCAATGCAAAGACAAGAACCGCTCACTCTATGGCTTCGGCACTCGAGCTTTGGTGGAGGTCGCCAAGGAGAGAGGATGCGACTACGCGGTCATGCTCAACCAACGTCGGATGCACACGGCCATCTCATTGAGAGGGCTCACAAGGGACGGTGTGAACCTGGGCACGTTCGTGGAGGATTTCACCAACGAGCATGGAGTAGATGGCGGCGGTCATCCCACCAGCGCCGGCGCTCGCATCCCGGTGGAAGCGACGGACATGTTCCTTGATGACTTCATCTCTATCGCATCCCGGTAGCGCGCTCTTTGGCCTTCTCTTCCTTCTCCTCTTCTATCTCCTCCCGCTCCTCATCTTCTTTGAGCACCAGTTCTTGTGGTGCCTTCGCGAATACCCTCTTGTAGATCAGGACCGGGCACTTGGAGTTCTTGACGATCTTGTCCTGGATCGGGCCAAAGACGAAACGCTCCCATCTGCGCGCGGCGCTTGCGCCCATCACCAGCAGGTCGTACTCCATGCTCTCCGCCACCACTCCCCCAACGATGGTCTCCGGATGCACTTCCTTGGTGATGACCGGCACTCCCTCGTCCTCCACGATCTTGGTCAGGCGGCGGGCATATTCCCTGGCCTTGGCCAGGTGCGCATCGTTGATGATGGCGTTGAGGATGGTCACGCGAGCGCTCTCCGCCTTGGCGATCTGCGCCGCGGTCTCGGTCGCCGCGGAAACGTGCCACAGGCCGCCTGAGAGCACCAGTATGTTCTCCACCTTGAGCTTGTCCTCGGCGTGCAGTACGATGACATCGCAGGGGGTCTGCCTGAGAATCTCGTCCATCTTCAGGCCAAGAACGCGCTTTTGCGTTTTGGTATATCCCTTCCAGCCGATGACGATCATGTTGGCCGCCTCTTCTTTGGCGGTATCGATCACTGCCGTGACCACGTCGTGAGAGATAGAGACCATGGCCCGGGTGGGAATGCCCTTGCTCTCGGCCAAGCGCTTGAGCTTCTCCAGCATGCGGCTGCGCTCTTCCACCAGCTTGCGGTCCACCGCATCGAGGGGAACGGCCGTGGGCACTTCCACGACCGAAGTGAGCAGCAGTTCTCCGTTGTGCTTTGCGGCGATGATGCCACCCACCTCGATCAGGGAAATGTGCTTGGGATCATCGACGGGGATGAGCACCCGGTATCTCTCCCGCTCCGCTCTGGTCAGCGGGGCGCGTTCGGGCACCTCGATCCGCTCGATCTCTTTCCGGCCTTTCGCGAAGTAGTGCAACAGCAGACCGGCGAATATCAACGCCAGGGCCAGATACCAGGCGAAAGGCTCATAGCTGAAGAGGGTGACGGCCAGGAACATCTTGGTTCCTATTCCGATCAGCGGGATCACCGGGAAGAAGGGGGTGATGAAGTGCCTCTTCACGTCCGGCCGCTTCTTCCTCAGCGTCAGCGCTGCCACGTTGACCAGCGTGAAAAGCAGCAGGATGAGGATGTCTGCCACCGAGGCCACCTGGTCCAATGGAAGCGCCACGGTGGCGAAGACGATGACCGCCCCGCTGACCAACAGGGCTGTGGAAGGGGTCTGGTTTTTCCGATGCAATCTTCCGAAGGAGCCTGGCAGGTTGCCATCTCGACCCATAGCGAAGGACACCCGGGAGGCCGAGAACACTATTGAATTGACAGCCGCGATGGATCCAATGATTATGCCGATCGAGATGAGCGCCCCTCCTAGCACCGGGACGACCTTGTCGGAGGCTACCACCAGGGCTGAGGCCCCCGAGCTCGCGGTCTGCTGATATCCAAGCACGGCCAAGGTGACGATGGCGATGACCACGAAGAGCACGCAACTGATGATGATGCACAGGAACATGGCCTTAGGGACCGTTCGCTCCGGGTTCTTCGCCTCCTCGCCGGTCTGGGCCACCACTTCGTACCCTTCGAATATCATGAAGGTGAAGCCCATGGAAGTGGCTATGCTCATCAGCCCGTAGGCGTAGAATGGAGTGTAGGCATCCGAGGCGACCCCGAACCCAAGGACATAGCCAATGCAGAAGAGAACGTAGATGACAATGATGCCGATGAGGAAGGCGGAGACGATGATCTCCGACCTTCCCGCCCCCTTCACCCCCCTGTAGTTCAGGTAGATGAAGGCTGCAGAGATGAGGCCCGCGAAGAGCTTGCCCACCCATTCGACGGGGATGCCGAAGAAGTCCAACCCATACTGCTGGAAGAGGGCAGTCACGCCCACGCCAAACCCCAAGGCGTACACCGCGCACGCGATGCAATGCCCGATCCAGGACATCCAGCCCCCGAGGAAGCCAAACGGCGGAAACAGCCCTTCCTTGATCCATCGATAGCCACCCCCGGTCTCCGGAAAGGCACTGGCCAGCTCTGCGTAGGCCATGGCGGTGAACAGAGTGACGAAGAAGTTGAGGAAAAACGCCAGAAGGATCGCCGGTCCAGCGATCCCCACGGCGATGCCGATAAGGACAAAAATCGAGGAGCCGATATTCGGTCCGATGCCGATCATCAGCACTTCGAGCAGGCCGAGGTCGCGGCGAAGGGCGACCTGCACCTCGCTAGAGACTTTGCTGGTCTCGACCCCGACTTCGACCCTTTCGGTCATGGTCAAATGGGCGTTATAAAACGGTGGATGAATAATGCTTTGCCTGTCATTGAAAATGCTGGCTGCGCTCTGACCCTAACCTCTAGAAGGAGTTGGCGAGCACCAAACGAGGCGGAAGTGCTTTTGACGCTTCCTGAACCTCCTTCCGCATGAGCAGGTTGCTTCGCACCTTCGAAACGAAGCGGTAGTCGAGGTGCTCGTAGAATCCCCGGGCCGTTTTGTTCGTGGTCTGCACGCACAGCTCCACTCCCTCCAGACCGGCCATGAGAACAAGGTCCTCGATCCTATCCATCATCAACTTGCCCAGCCCTTTCCCCTGCCAATCGCGCCGGACCTGGAGCGAGACAATGAAGGCGTATTCGCCCTTTTGGTCCACTGTGAAGTAGCCCACGATCTCCTTTCCCAGTCTTGCGACCTCGGTGTAGGTTCTACGATCGAGTATTGCATCCAGCAGCGTCTCGTCGCTCCATTCCAACCCCCAGGCGGAGAGAAGGATGCTAGACATGTTCTCCCTCGTCATGCGGAGAACGGGAGCGATGTCCCCCCGAGTGAGCCTCTCGATACGTGGCGCGCTCATGGCGAGCGGCGCATAGGCCGACGACGCACTTAAACGCTTCGTCGGGAGCTGCTGCATCTGGCTAGGAAGGAATTGAACGATAGAAACGATACTTCGAAGAGAATCCTTTAAATACCGAATGCCGTTGTTCAGAGCGGTGAAAAAGAAAATGGTCAGCATCACCTCGGAAGCTACCAAGTACATCAGCGATCTCATTCAGAAGAACAGCAAACAGGGCTACGGCATCAAGATCTACCTCTCAGGCATGGGTTGCTCCGGGCCCCAGTTCGGCATGTCTTTTCAACAGGGCAAGAAGGATGGGGACATGGAACAGCAGGCAGAGGGCTTCTCTCTCTATTATGACCAGGAGACCAAGACCCTGCTGGACCAGTGTACGGTCGATTTCATCGAGACCCCCTACGGGTCCGGCCTGATGGTCAACAACCCCAACGCGGAAGGCTGCAACACATGCGGCGGCGGCTGCCACTGATTCGACGCCCCGTCCACAATACTTTTCTAATCCTATTCGAATCGCTCAGGCGTGTACGTCGACCATCCTCTGATCAAGAAGGACAGCGTCGAGGAACGAGAATACCAGATCGCGCTGGCCAAATCGGCGACATGCACGTCCACCCTTCTGGTGCTGCCCACTGGCTTGGGGAAGACCATCATCGCCCTCCTGGTCATAGCGGATGTGCTCCAAGGAAAGAAAGGAAAGGTGCTGTTCCTAGCCCCAACGAAGCCACTGGTGGAGCAGCACGCAAGCTCGCTCCGCGAGCTTCTCGTGGATAGGACGGTGGGCGTCATGACCGGCGAGGTGGCGCCGGACGAGCGGGCCCTGGTCTTCTTGGAGAACGACGTCATCGCCTCCACCCCTCAGGTGGTCTCCAACGACATTAGAAGAGAGAACTATTCCTTGCGCGACGTGAAGCTCATAGTCTTCGATGAAGCGCATCGAGCCGTCGGAGACTACGCATACGTGGCCATCGGGGAGGAGTACAAGCATTACGATGGGCTGGTTCTGGGCATGACCGCCTCCCCCGGCGCCAGCAGCTCCAAGATCAAGGAGGTCCGCGATCATCTGGGCATCGAGAGCATCGAGGCCCGGTCAGAGGACGATCCAGATGTTGCGAAATACATGCACGATATCCAGATGGATTGGATCGAGGTGGACGTGCCCCAGGAGATGAAACGGGTCATCTTCCTCCTCAAAGGAATGCAGGAATCCTACATCAAAGAACTGGTCCGTCTGGGCGTGATGGACTCCAAGCGTCCGGCGAACACCAAGTACCTGCTTGAGGTCGGGCAGACCCTGCAGAGGCGCCACAGGAGCGGCGAGCGCCATCGGAACCTGTTCTCGGCCATGAGCGTGCAGGCCATGGCGCTGAAGGTGGGGCATGCTCTGGAAATGGGCGAGACCCAAGGAGTCACGGCTCTCCGCCTCTTCCTGGAGAAGCTGCAGCGTGAGGCGGAGTCGGATGAAGGCACGAAGGCGGCCCGCACCATCGTCAAAGCGCCCGAGTTCATCAAGGCGCTGGAACTTGTCCAGGCCATGAAGTTCGAGCATCCCAAGCTCAACCGGGTGATGACCATCGTATCCCGCCTGGTGCATGAGAAGCCTGAATCGAAGGTCATCGTCTTCACTCATTACAGAGATACGTGCGAATTGGTCGCCACCAAACTTGCCGAGATCGAGGGGGCAAGGGTGGCCAAGCTCGTGGGCCAGGCGGACAGAAGCGGCGGGGAACGGGGGCTCAAGCAGAAGGAGCAAGTGAGCGTGCTGGAACGGTTCCGCAACGGCCAATTCAATGTGCTTGTGGCCACCAGCGTGGGAGAGGAAGGCTTGGACGTGGCCAGCACCGACCTGGTCATCTTCTATGAGCCGGTGGCCTCTGAGATACGTTCTATCCAGAGACGCGGCCGGACGGGGAGGAGACGCTCTGGGCGGGTGGCGGTCCTGGTCACGAGAGGCACCCGGGATGAAGCATCCCTCTACGCGGCCGTGAACAAGGAGCGCGCCATGAAGAAGGAGATAGTGAACATCCAGCGCAAGATGCGCATCGAGCAGAGACTAGAGGCAGAACCGGAACCGCAGCCCAAGAGCCCCCCCAAGAAAGGTCAAAAGCAGATCTTCGATTTCTAGAATCTCACGATCTATTGGTCAGGAGGGACCCACACCAGAAGAATTGCCATCTGGGTGTGGTCTAGATGGAGGAGGTTCGTCAGGGGTGGACCCCTCCCGCTGATGATGGAGGCGATACGTATCCTAATGGCTCTGACGGTCGGAGCCCCCGGAATTTGATTAGCAGGACCTCATCGATGACCTGCCCGCGCATTCTTTAATAGTGCCGATATCGTCTCTGGCTTGATGCTCTTCCAAGAGCTTGTGCAGGCCTACGACCAGATCGAGGCCCGGTCCAGCCGGCTGGAGATGACCGACATCTTGGCCGACCTGCTGCGCCGTGCGGAGGTGAACGACCTGCGAAAGATCGTCTATCTCACCCAAGGCCAGCTCTACCCCGATTTCTACCCGCAGAAGCTGGGAATGGCCGACAAGCTGCTCCTGCGCACCCTGGCCATGTGCTCAGGAATTGGAGAAGAGGAGATCCACCAGACCTGGCTGACGGAAGGAGATCCTGGCTTGGTGGCCCAGAAGATATTCCAGGTCCGAAGACAAAGCACCCTCTTCAGCGAGCCGTTGACCGTGGAGCGGGTCTATGAGAATCTAGAAAGGATCGCGAAGGCGGAAGGGCCAGGCTCGCAGGAAACGAAGATGAAGCTGCTGGCGGACCTGTTGAACGACGCCGCACCGGCCGAGGCCAAGTTCATAAGCCGCATCGTCAGCGGGAGGATGCGCCTGGGCGTGGCGGGCATGACGATGGTGGATGCCTTGGCGGTGGCTTTCGCCAGCAAGGAGGAAAGGGATGCGGTGGAGAGGGCGTTCAACATCTCTTCGGACATGGGGAGGGTGGCCGAGGCACTAGCCAGCCGGGGGATCCTGGCGGTAAAGGAGATGAAGGTGGAGGTCGGCTCGCCCCTGAGGGCCATGCTAGCTGAGCGTCTTCCTTCTCCGGCGGAGATATTGACGCGCATGGGCGGGAGGTGCGCCTTTGAGTACAAGTACGACGGCGTGAGGGTCCAGGCGCATATCAAGGGGGGCAAGGTCACCCTTTACTCCAGGAGACTGGAGGATCTGACGTCCCAGTTCCCCGATGTGGTGGCTGCCCTAGGCAAGGCTTTCCGAGCGCGGACCGCCATAGTGGAGGGAGAGTGCGTTCCAGTGGACCTGAACACCGGCGAGATGCTTCCTTTCCAGGAGGTGTCCCACCGACGCGGTCGCAAGCATGGGTTGCAGGATGCCATCGAGGACTACCCAGTAACGGTGTTCCTCTTCGACAGCGTGCTCAAGGATGACGACGATATGACCCAGCTTCCCTACCTTGACAGAAGGGACGCGCTGCAGCAGAGCTTTGAGGGCAGCGAGGACGTGCGTTTCTCGGAGATGAGGGTGCTCGACAACGAGGCGGACGTGGACCAATTCTTCCAGGCGGCTCTGAAAGATGGTTGCGAAGGCCTCATGGCCAAGTCGGTCGGGCCGGATTCATTCTATCGGGCCGGGGCGCGAGGATACCTCTGGATCAAATACAAGAAGGAGTACCGGTCAGAGATGACGGATACCGTGGACCTAGTGGTCGCAGGCGCTTTCGCGGGCAGGGGCAAGCGCAAGGGAGTTTACGGCGCATTGCTCATGGCCACATACAATTCGGACGATGATACGTTCGAGACCGTCTGCAAGCTGGGCAGCGGCTTCGACGATGTGACCTTGGCCAAACTGCCAGGGATGCTGGAACAATATCGTGCCAATGCAAAGCCCTCCCATCTGGTCTCCAAGATGGAGGCGGACTTCTGGTTCGAACCGGGCCTGGTACTGGAAGTATTGGGCGCAGAGATCACCGTGAGCCCGATCCATACCGCCGCATTCTCGAAAGTGCGGAAGGATGCGGGCCTAGCGATCAGATTCCCTCGTTTCACAGGACGCTTCCGAGAGGACAAGGGGCCGAGGGAGGCTACCACCACTGCGGAACTGGAGCAGATGTACTCCAAACAGCTCAAGAAGATCGAGAGCTGATTTCGACAAATGCCGTATTACTGACGTGGCGGAGAAGCGATTGCTTGATGTAGGGGATACCTCGATTCTCTCCGAAGTTGTTTGCCATGTCACAGCATGCCATTCAGGTCAGCACCAGTGACAGAACGGCGAATCCAGCACCATTGGGTCTAATGGGTTTTGGAATGACCACGGTGTTGCTGAATCTGCACAATGCCGGTTTCTTCGGCATGCAGAACGTGATCTTGGCGATGGGTATTTTCTTCGGCGGCTTGGCGCAAGTGGTCGCTGGCATGATGGAATGGAAGAAGGGTAACACTTTCGGAACCACCGCATTTACCTCCTACGGCTTCTTCTGGCTGGCGCTAGTTGGCCTGCTCCTCCTTCCCAGCATGGGTATCGGGACCGCGACCGACAAGAATGCATTGGCCTGGTTCCTCGGATTGTGGGGGGTGTTCACCGCAGTCATGTTCATCGGCACGCTGCGCATGAACCGAGCGCTGCAGTTCGTCTTCGCCACCTTGGCCCTGCTCTTCTTCATGCTGGCCCTGGGCAACGGTCTGAACGAGCCGACCATCATCCAGGCGGCGGGGTACCTGGGCATAGTGTGTGGACTATCAGCCATGTACACGGGCTTGGCGCAGGTGCTCAACGAGGTCTATGGCTACGAGCTGCTTCCTCTGTTCGGGGTGAAGAAGAAGGAGTTGGCACCGAGCCCGGAGATGGACATTGCGGGCAAGTGATGAAAGGAAAGCCAAATACCACTGGGTCTGGTCTCCCCTCATCCCCAAGATATCAAAACCTTTATTAACGCGCCTAATATAGCCACCGAGCATGGAGATTCAGCTCATCGAGAAGGACAAGGATTCCATTAGGATCCAGATCAAGGACGCGGACATGACCTTGATCTCTCCCCTGGTGAAGGTGCTCCTGGATGATGAGCAGGTGAGCGAGGTGAAGTACACCACCGGCCACCCGGAGCTCGACATACCAACATTGTACGTGCGCGTCAGCGCCGGCAAACCGCAGACCGCGCTCAAGCGGGCGGCCAAGTCCCTCTCCAACACTTACAAGGAAGCCAGGGATAAGCTGGTCAAGGATCTGAAGTGATCCATGCCTCGGGAAAGCCTCGGTCCGGAAAAGGCCATAGGACTGGAGCTTTTTTTTACTGATAGCCAGGGCATAGCGGGCGCGCTGAAGCAAGTACCGGAGGACTTCGTAGTGGACGAGGTCTCCCGTTTTCCTCCCCAGGACGAGGAAGGCGGATTCGTCATCGCCACCGTCACCTCTACCAATTGGGAAACGAACCGCCTGGTGCGACAGCTCGGGAAGGCGATGCACATGAGCCGGAACCGGATCACCTTCGCTGGCACCAAGGACAAAAGGGGAGTGACCTCCCAGCTGATGTCCTTCGAGGCATCCTTGGAGGCGGTGCAACAGATCGGCGTCCATGACGTGTCGATAACGAATGCTTACCGCTCGCGCAAGCACATTACTATCGGCGACCTCATCGGCAACTCGTTCCGCATCTGGGTGCGCGGTTGTCGCGTGAAGGAGGATGAGCTGAGACGAGAGACCGAGGATACTCTGCAGCAGCTGAACCTCTTGGGCGGCTTCCCCAATTTCTTCGGAGTGCAGCGCTTCGGCTCCCTGCGGCCGATAACGCACATCGTGGGCAAGCACATCATCCGAGGGGACATGGAGGGGGCCTGCATGGCGTATGTAGGGGAGCCAGTGGAGCAGGAAAACCCCCAGGCCAAGGAAGCCCGCGGCTATGTGGACCGGACCAGGGATTTCCAGGGCGCACTGCCTCTCTTCCCCCGGGTGCTCACTTTCGAACGGATGATGGTCGGATATCTGGCTCGCAATCCAGGTGATTACGCCGGGGCCATTGGCGTGCTGCCGCCGAACCTGCAGATGATGTTCGTGCACGCCTACCAATCCTATCTCTTCAACCGCATGCTGTGCGAAAGGGTGCGCCGGGGGCTGCCCCTCAACGAGCCTCTGATCGGGGACTTGGTGCTCCCGGTCGACAAGGATGGGCTACCAGACCACGAGAAGCCGGTGCCTGTGAACTGGAGTAACCTCGATTTGGTGGCACAGCAGGTGCGCAATGGACGGGCCTACGTCGGCGGATTGCTCTTCGGTTCGGAGAGCCTTCTCGCCGAAGGAATTCCTGGAGAGATCGAGCGCCTGGTGCTGAGCGAGGAGCGTGTCGAAGCGAACGATTTCATCGTTCCCCAGCTCCAGAAGTGCAGTTCCCGGGGTAGCCGACGGGAGCTGGTGGCGAAGTTCGACCGTTTCCAGTGCTCGGTCGAGTCCAATGACGCCTGCTTCTCATTTGTCCTGGGAAAGGGCTGCTACGCCACCTCCCTGCTCCGGGAGTTCATCAAGACCGACCAGATTGAAGCGGACCGCGCCGCGTTCGCTGTTGCCGACGAGGAACGACCGAACGAAGCGCGATGATCCAGGCGTCTAGAGCCTGCTCCAATCCCGAGGCTGCTCCGGGCCTTTCCCCTCTGACCTATCGCCCTTCTCTGATGAGCCCTCCGCGTCATCCCGGGGCTTCTTCACCGGTCCGGTGCCCAATGGCGCTTTGCACCGAGGGCACGCTCCCGAGGATGTACACTCTTGGCACAGGACGGAATTGCAGGAGGGGCATTTCATCACCGCCAGCCCGCCGTGGAATAGACAACGCCTGCCTTTGACCTCAGGGGCGCCCTCTTCCTTAGGCTCGGCCTCCTTCTTCTCCCGCTGCGATCTGACGTATAGCTCCGGCGCCTCGTATGGCGAGGGCTTCCTGGGCGGCGGCCGGGACTCCGCCTTCGCCGCTCGCTCCGTCGCCCGGTCCACCAGGTCTTTCTGGGGACGGGGTTCGAGCTCCACCTTGTCCTCTTCGGCGTGCAGCTCCTTGATCCGGACCGGCGCCGCCTTGTACCCTGCGCCATGGAATTTCTGGATCATGGCCATGAGCTTGCGCGCCGTGTATATTCCTACGCCCAGATTCTCCATGATGCCCACTGCGGACCGCTTGTCATCCGGGAGGGCGAGGGCGGTGCGCAGCAGCTTCTCCGTCTCGGGGTCGGGCGGGCCGGTACGGAACTCCATCTCGTTCACCCGCTCCACGTAGGAATGCACCTTCTTCGCCACCGCGATGTCCCGCTCAGGAAGGTTCATGAGCACATCGGCCAAGCGAAGACCGTGCCTGGCGACGGATGGATTCCGGTAGGCGGCCATCAGCACTCGACGGGACATCTCCTCGTACTCGGAGAACTCTGCCTCCCCCATGGAGTTGATGTCGATGGGCTCGGGCTGCTCCAGGTAGGTGAACACCTCATCCAGGTGCGAATAGGGCACACCGCACTCGCGGAACGCGTCCTCCTTGGATATCTCTCCACCGGTGCGGTATTCCGCCTCCAGCACCTTGAGTGCAAAGCCGGCCACCTCTCCTTCATGCAGCTTGCGGTCCACGATGCGCCGGCCCTCGGTGGCCGATTCCATGGACGGGTTGAGCTCCAATGCCTTCTCGAACGACCGCTTGGCCAGGTCGTTGGAGCCGAATCGCAGCAGCACCATGCCCTTGCCGTTCCAGGCGAAGGGGTCGGAGGGATCGATGCCGATGGCGCTATCGTAACTCTTGAGCGCCTCCTCGTTCTTGCCCAGCTTCTCCATGAGATCGGCTCGCGCCATCCAGCCCTTCTGGTTCCTAGGGTCGATCTGCAACGACCGGTCGACGGCCGATGCGGCGCTCTCCACGTCCCCCAGCTTGGCGTAGAGCCCTCCCACTCTGGCCCACAGCTGCGCGTCCTTGTCATCGTATGTGAGGGCTTTCTGGTAGCATTCCATGGCGTCTTGGACCCGCCCGAGCTCCTCCAGGGCGCGCCCTTTGGACTTGTAGACCGCCTGGTCCTCCGCCCCATGATCGATGGCCTTGTTGAAGCAGCCCACCGCCTCCTCGTGGCGGCCCAGCTTGAACAGCGCCGTGCCCTTGTACTTCCAGGTCTGCCCGTCGCGTTTGTCCATCTTCAATGCGGCGTCGAACGCCTCCACCGCCTCGTCAAAGCGCTCCAATGAGGCCAATCCCCGTCCGCGATCACTTTGGTACTGAACGGTGTCAGGGGACATGTTCACGCAGCGCTCGAAAGCTTCCAAGGCTTCCTGATACGAGTGTAGGAGGAGCAGGGCCCGTCCCTTGTTGTCCAGGGTGCGAGGGTCCTCCGGGTCCAGGCGGTAGGCGGCATCGAACGCCTCCACCGCCGGACCGTATCGGCCCAAAGCGATGAGCGCCAGCCCCTTCTTGTTGTACAGTTGCCGGTCGTTCTCGTCCAATTGCAGAGCGATATCGAACTCAATGACCGCCCCCTCCAACTTCCCCAGCTTCTCCAAGGCCAGAGCCAGGTCCACATGAGCGCTCTTGCTCCGAGGATCGATCCGGAGTATGGAGGTGCAGACCTCCACCACCTTCTCCATCTCCCCCTTCCGTAGCACCGCCGTTTTCTTGAGCTCCAGTATCTCCAGGCTCTCTGGTTCCAGTTCCAGGGCGCGGTCGAAGCAGCGTTCCGCCTCATCCAGGTCGTTCAGCTCCTGGGCCGAAAGACCGCGGTCCACCCAGGCCTTGACGTTCTTGGGGTCGAGCTTGACGATGCGCTCGGCCACCTTCATGACCTCGTCGTGCCGTTCAAGGACCTTGAGGGACTCCTTCTTGGATTCCAGCACCTCGATCTCCTTGGTGCCTAGTTCAATGGCCTTGTCGAAGGCGACCACCGCCTCGTCATGGCGCTCCAATTTGGCCAGTACTAGGCCCCGACGCACGTGGGTGAATGCGTTCTCCGGGTCGAGGGAAAGCGCCAGATCGTAGGATTTGAGAGCGTCGTCGTAGCGTTCCAGCCATTCCAATGCCACGCCCTTGGATATCCACAGGTTCTTGTCCGTGGAGTCCATCTGCAAAGCCTCGTCGTAGCAGGCGATGGCCTCCTCGCAACGATGCGAGGCTTCCAACGCCAGACCTTTTGAGTAGAGCAGGCGCTTGTCGTTGGGCTTGAGCTCCACCGCTTTCGTGAAGGCCTCCACCGCATCGCCCGCCCGTCCCAATGCAAAGAGCGCGTCGCCCTTGATCATCCAGAACAGCGGGTTCTGGGGGAACCGCTCCGCCCCCATGCTCGCCTTGTTCAGCGCCTCCTCCTGCTTCTCCTTGGCGAAGTAGGCCACGGCCAGGTCGGCCAGGATGTCCTCGTCGTACGGGTCTATCTCGATGATCTTCTCGTAGACTTCGATGGCATCGTCCTTCTTTCCCAGGCGGTCCAAGGCGATGGCCTTGTCCTCCAGAGCGTCCTTGTTCCGCGGATTGAGGGTCAGGATGCGATCGCAGGTGTTCAGCACTTCCTTGTCCTGGTCCAAGTGCTTGTAGCATTCCTTCATGGCCACCAGGGCGCTCTCCTTGTCTGGCTGCATTTTGAGGGCTCGCTCCAGAGGTCGGAGCGCTTCGTTGTACTTGCCAGTGAGGAAGAAGGCCATGCCCAGGTCGTAGAGCGTGCCGGCGTCTTCGTCGTGATAGGTGATTATGTCCCCGGCCACCAGAATGACCTCTTCGTGCCTGCCCATCTCCTTGAGCACTCCCCTCTTCCTCTCCAGCAGATCGCGGTCGCGAGGCGCGATCTTCAGCGCCTCATCGATGGCGGCGAGGGCATCCTCCAAGCGGCCGAGCTTCACGAGCGCCCCGATGAGCATGGAGTGCATGACCATATCGTCCTTCTTCAAGGTCAGGATGCGGGCGGAACAGGCCACCACGTCCTCCTGACGGTCCAGGGTGCGCAGGACGCTGCATTTTCCCTCTAGTCCGGGTATGAACTCCGGATCCAGTTCCAATGATCGCTCGTACGCCTTGAGCGCCTCGTCGTTGCGGTTGAGGGACTCGAGCAATGAAGCCACCTCCACCCAGGTGCGCTTGTCCGCCGGGTTGGAGCGCAGCGCTTCCTTGTAATTCTGGATCGAGCCCTGGAAGTCGTTCTTCTGCCTGAGGGCCCGAGCGCGATTCAGGTGGGCGAAATAGTTGCGCGGGTCGAGCTTGAGCACGTCCTCGTACACCACCCCCGCCTCATCGAACTGATTGAGGAGCATGAGGCCCTTGCCCTTCTCGATCATGACGTTGACGTTGTTAGGTTCCACCGCCAGCGATTCGTCGAAGGCCACCACCGCTTCTTTGTGCATCTCCTTGGCCATCAGCGCCTCTCCTTTGCGCTTCAGCCAATAGGGTTTGTCTCGCGTCTTGTTGGCCAGGACATCATAGATGTAGATGTCCGCCGGATCCAGTTCGGAGGCTTTCTTCCAACAATCCAGGGCCGCTTGCCCTCTGCCTGCGCGATCCAGGATCCAGCCCTTCTCCATCCACAGGCCCTTCTCCGACGGGCTGCGGTTGATGGCCCAATCCAGGGTGCCGATGGCATCATCCACAGAACCCATGGCTGCGATGGCTCGGGCCCGGGCCAAGATGGCCAGCACGCTCTCGGGCAGGATCATGATGGCCTTGTCCGCCACCTGCGCGGCCTCTGTCGGGACACCTGCCCGAAGAAGGAGGTCGCTCAACCTGGCTAGTGTGTCGGAGTACTCCTGCTTGTGTGCAAGGTTCGGATCGCTGGCGTTCTCGAACAGCGCTTCCTTTGCCTTGAGCAGATTCTCCACCGTGGGAACGCTGCCCTCTGGTACTTCTATGAGCTTCTGTGCTTTCTTGAGCGACTTGGCCTCTTTGTCAGTAAGTGAGTCGAGGAACCCCACCGTGGCACCCCCATCGAACGAGGCTCCTATTGATTATTACCAACAAATAACTTCTCACCCGCCTCATATGTCTGGCTCTGGGAGTATAGAAGGTGATTGTCGGACGACTCGCTTCTCGAATGACCCAGATTGATGGAATATGACACTTGCCGATGCGAAGACCTCGTGCTGGACAGTTCAGAAGAAAGGATTATATAGTGTATGACACATTTACTCAAAGCGTCTGACACAAGTCGGACAAACACACAAATAAACCCCTTAGGGATGGGATGCACACAAACACCTTAGGGATGGGATGCGACGATGAAGCTGCAAGACGTGTATATCGTGGGAATGGAGTTCGAGCCGGGCGTGGAGGCTTGGATGAAGACGCACACCGTCGGCGAGGTAAAAGCGCTGGCGCACGAGGTTGAAGAACACGGAGAGGGCGCGGAGGATCTCGAGGGATTCTACCGAGAACTGCGCTCCATCGAGAAGGACTTCGACAAGCACAAGGTGCACGGCCACTACGCAGTGGCCATGCCAGCTGAGCCAGTCCCAACCTAGAACTCACGATCAAAGGAGGGGGTCAGCCACCTCTGCCCCCTCCTTCCGAACCTTTATCCGGATACGATTTTCGTAATCATCGCTGCAATTAGTATCTATTTCGTTGATTGTCGGCCCTTCTTTCCGTAACGGTTATATGAATATCGGTCATACATCCCTACGCCCGCGAACGACTTGCCGACGCCTGGCAAGGACGCGGAGGTAGAAGGCCAGCCGGAGGACCGAGAATGAACGATGGTAAGACCATTGAGTCGGTGATGAATGAGGACCGAAGGTTCGAACCGTCTCCCGCATTCAGGGAGAAGGCCAGGATCAAGAGCATGCAGGAATATGAGCAACTGTACAGAGAATCGATCGCCGACCCGGTAGCGTTCTGGGAGAAACTGGCTAAGCAGGAGCTTCATTGGTTCTCTCCCTGGAGGACGGCGTTCTCATGGGACAAGGAGAACACGGTCATAAAGTGGTTCGAAGGAGGCAAGCTCAATGCCAGCTACAACTGCCTGGACCGTCATCTGAAAGGGCCGAGCAAGAACAAGGCGGCCATCATATGGCAGGGGGAGCCGGAAGAGGACGTTCGCACCTTCACCTACCAGCAACTTCATCGCGAGGTGTGCAAGTTCGCCAACGTACTGAAGAAGATGGGTGTGCGGAAAGGGGACCGGGTATCGATCTATTTGCCAATGATACCGGAACTGACGGTCTCCATGCTCGCCTGCGCCCGCATCGGTGCCGTGCATTCCATCGTTTTCGGTGGCTTCAGCGCCGACTCGTTGCGAGATCGCATCAACGATTCTGACTGCAAGCTCCTCATCACCGCCGACGGCTCCTACCGCAGCGGCAAGAGCATCGCTTTGAAACAGAATGCGGACGTGGCCTTGAACAAGGGCACGACCGTGGAAAAGGTAGTGGTCGTGAAACGCTCAGGTCTCGATGTCAACATGGTCTCCGGACGTGATTTCTGGTGGCACGATGAGATGAAGGACGCGTCCGCCGTCTGCGAGGCGGAGCACGTGGACGCAGAAGACCCTCTTTTCATCCTATACACCTCGGGATCCACCGGCAAGCCGAAAGGAGTGCTGCACACCACCGGCGGCTACATGCTCTTCGCCACCGCCACGTTCAAGTATATTTTCGACTACCGGGACGAGGACACCTACTGGTGCACCGCAGACATAGGCTGGATCACCGGTCATTCGTATATTGTCTACGGGCCTCTCTCCGCTGGCGCCACCTCGATCATGTTCGAGGGCGTGCCCACCTACCCCCAGGTAGATCGCTTCTGGCACGTCGTGGAGAAGTTCAAGGTGAACATCTTCTACACCGCGCCCACGGCCATCCGCTCGCTCATGCGCGAAGGGGAGAAGTGGCCCGAAATGCACGACCTATCATCGCTGCGTCTGCTGGGGACGGTGGGCGAGCCCATCAACCCCGAGGCCTGGATGTGGTACCATCACAATGTGGGCCACGAGAAGTGCCCTATCGTGGACACCTGGTGGCAAACGGAGACGGGGGGCATACTCGTGACTCCCTTGCCGGGGGCCATCACCACCAAGCCGGGTTCCTGCACCCTGCCGTTCTTTGGCATCGAGCCGGCCATCTTCAAGGAGGACGGAACTGAGGCAGGGCCGAACGAAGGCGGCTATCTGGTGATCAAGAAGCCCTGGCCGGGCATCATGCGCACGGTCTACGGGCAGCACGAGCGCTTCAAGGAGATCTACTACTCTCGCTGGAAGGGCATCTATTTTACCGGAGACGGAGCCCGAAAGGACCGGGACGGATACGTCTGGATCATGGGAAGGGTGGATGACGTCATCAAGGTGTCCGGACACCGCATTGGCGCATCAGAGGTGGAGAGCGCGCTCGTTTCCCATCCAAAGGTCGCGGAGGCGGCGGTCGTACCCATGCCCCATGAGATCAAGGGCGAGGCCATCTACGCCTTCGTCACCCTGAAGGCGGGAGTGGAGGATTCAGAAGAGCTCAAGAAGGAGCTGGTGAAGCATGTGCGGACGGCAATAGGTCCGATCGCTTCTCCAGAGGTCATCCAGTTCGCTCCCGGGCTACCGAAGACCCGCAGCGGCAAGATCATGCGCCGTATCCTCAGGAAGATAGCCACGGGGGACCTGGACAACATCGGAGATACCACTACCCTCGCCGACCCGTCCGTCGTGGACAGGCTGGCAGAGAACCGCATCAGCGTCACGTGCGAGCCCAAGAAGTGATTAGAAGAGGGCACGCACGTCGATGACATCCTCCACCAGCTTGGTCTCCACCTTGAGACCGGAGCGGTGGAATATGTCCAGCATGCGGATGTTGGTGGGGAGGATCTCCGCCGTGAAACCCTTTATTCCCACATCTTTTGCGTATTCCACGAGCATGCCGAACATCTTTGTGCCCAGCCCTTGTCCTTGGAAATCGTCCCGCACCGCGAAGGAGGCCTCCGCCAATCCTGTCACTGGGTCCGTGTCGTAGGCGGCGATGCCGATGGCCTCGCAATGTCCCTCCTCACGGATAAGGGCCACGAAGGCCATTCGCGCATCGTAGTCCAGATTGAGCAGGTTGCGGATCTCCGAAGGCATGATCTTCTCGTAGGAGAGGAAGCGCTCGTGCACGCTCTCTTCCGACAGCGAGTAGAAGAGCTCCTTGAGGATCTCCTCGTCCGATGGCTTCAGGGCGCGGATGCGCACGCCGATGCCCTTGGCCTTGGTGATGATCTGCCGTTCCGCTGGATACGGCCTTCCCGCATAGGGGGCGGCCGAACGCTCTCTTCTCAAGTAACCAAGACGCTTGGCCTCCTCCAGCAGAGAGGCGCGGAACTTGGGATGCGCGACATCTATCAGTTCCAAGGTTCGCTGCCCTATGGTCCTTCCGCGCAGCTCCGCGATGCCGAACTCCGTGACCACGTAGTGCACGTCGCAGCGATTGACCGCGACCGCGCTTCCCTCCGGGAGCACCGGAACGATGCGCGAGACCTTGCCATTCTGGGCCGTGGAAGGAATGGCGATGATGGACTTGCCACCTTTGGACATGGAAGCTCCCCTCATGAAATCCGCCAATCCTCCTATGCCGGAGTAGAACTCATGCTCCAGCTGGTCGGCGCACACCTGGCCCGTGAGGTCTATGGAAAGGGCGGAGTTGATGGCGACCATGTGCCGGTTCTGCCTGATGGTGCATGGACTGTTCGTGTAGGAGCTGGGATAGAACTCGAAGGTGTCGTTGCGATCGACATAGTCGTATAGCTTCTGACTGCCCAGGACGAACGAGGCCACCACCTTGCCAGGGTGCAAGGTCTTCTTGTGTCCCGTGACCACGCCGGCCTCGATGAGCTCTATCAGCCCGTCGGAGAACATCTCCGTGTGCACACCCAGATCCTTCTTTCCTATCAAGGAGTGCACCACCGCGTCCGGGATCGAGCCGTAGCCGATCTGGATGGTCGAGCCGTCCTCCACCAGCGCCGCCACGTGCTTGCCGATGGCCTGCACCTCCGGCTCGTCCTCCCGCGGTCTCTTCCATTCCAGGAGCGGCTCCTCCTGATACACGAAGGCATCGATCTCGGAGACGTGGACCATGGAATCGCCCCCGGTCACCGGCATTCTCGGGTTCACTTGAGCGATGACCGTCTCCGCCGCCTTGGCGGCGCTCTTGGTGATGTCCACGCTCACGCCCAACGAGCAGTTGCCGTTCTCGTCCGGTGGAGCCACCTGGATGAGCGCATAGTCCACGTGGATGATGTTGCTCTCCAGCAGGTCAGCAATCTCAGAGAGGTTGGCGGGAGTGTAGTCGGCCCGCCCTTCCTGAACCGCCCCGCGAACCTCTGGACCGACGAAGAGGGCGTTGAGCCGGAAGCCGGTCTTCGAGCGGTCATGGTCCACCGGGGAGAGGAAGAGGGACAGAGCCTGGATGATCTCGTTGTCCGCCATCTCGCTCGCTCTCGCCCCAAGCTCCTTCACCAAGGTCTGAGGTTCCCCGGCGGCGGTGCCGATGAAGACGGTCTTGCCGCGAGCGATCATGTCCACCGCCTCGCGTGGGCTGACGGCCCTACGCTTGTACCTCTGGAAATCGGATTCGGCGGGAACTGACATCCTTTTCGGAAATGGGCAGGCCACGACTTAAGCTTGAGGAATTGGTTCTCGAGTTCGGTCTTGACCTTGATTCAATAGTGGGATGCTTGCCCTCGAGGATCGGAGGCGAGCGAGAAGATACAAAGGGGGTGAAGCCAGATTGGATCGTTCCCTGAGGTGGCACGAAGAAGCTTTAAAATGAGGAAGTGTGATAAGGTCGCCCGCGCAGGTGTAATCTAGCGGTTAGGATTTTAGCCTTCCAAGCTAAACACCCGGGTTCGAATCCCGGCACCTGCACTCTTCGCGCATCGCTCCTCGCGCAGTTCAAAAGGCGTTGATCCTTCGATCCAGTTCTCGATCTAGAACCACCTGTTCATGGCAGAAAAATCGGTGGGGGGAGTGGGGCTACTCCCCGGCTCACCGTGGGATGGCTGTGCATCGTGCATCCGAACGAGAACACCATAAAGGTGATAGACATCCTCCCAGCTGTAGTGTTCGGCATCCGTATCCAAGACGCATCACTGTTCTTGTGAACGTGGCGCTTATTTAAATAGCGGAGCAGGAGAGGTGAGCGAAAGTCGAAGAGGAAAGAGCAGCTGGCCTTTCCGAAAGTGCTCGGACGCGGAGTCAGCTCTTGCGCTTGTGCCGGACCGCAACCGCCTGACCGCGCTCGCTGGCAAGCATGTCATCCGCGCAGACCGCGGCCACGCCCACCGCCACCAGCTCTCCTTTTCGAAGCACCAAAGCCTCGTCCCCCGCCCGGATGCCAGGGTCGACCGAACGCACTCCCTTGCAGAAGAGGTTGCCCTTGAGATCGAAATCCTCCATCTCCACCCAGTGCTTGCCGATGGGCTGAAGGCGTTCCCCGCCATCCAGCGTGAGGGAGATCATTCCCCGCTCCTGGGTCAGCATGCCCATCTGGACACCCTGGCTCATGATCCTCGAGTAGGGATAGTTGCCTGACACGGAGCATCCTTCGAGCAGACGCTCCCCGCCCTCTCCGAACTGGCAGCGAGCCGCCGAGGCTAGGGACGCGGCACGTTCCGCTCCTCCGGACACGTTTTCGTAAGGTTCGCAGGCTTGACGCAGCGCGCTCTCCAGCGCCGCCAGGGATGTGGACGAAGTAGGCCGGCCGTTGGATGTCTCCGTGCAGTCCACGACCTCGCGCACGAACTCGCTCTCTGGACCGAGGTGGGAGATGACCTGCTCGAAGCCGAGCGAGGAGACGTGCCTCACCAGTTCCTGCACCATCTTCTTCTCTTCCAGGTCCCAGTGACCAGTGACCGGGATGTCATACTGGGCCGCGGGGTAGAAGAGCTCGAGTTCCCTCGGTACCACTCCCAGCGGCGAGGTCACGATGAGCTCCTGTACCACGTAGTGGTTGGCAACGCTGGTGAGGACCGACCGGAAGGCCCGGTGGCTCTTGGAGGTGAAGTAGGGCTTCTTCGCCGAACAAGGTAGGAGCAAAAGGACCTTTTTGTGCGGGGCGGGCCGGAAACGCTCGCAGATGCGCTTTCGATAACGGACGACATCCGGCCTGTTCAGTGACTGCTTGGAGTTGGCGTAGAACCTCGAGCCGACCACCGGGGTGAAACGCTCCTGCAGATCGTAGCATTGCAGGTCGAGAAGGCGGAGGGCTGCCACGTTCCAGGGGGATGCGTTCGAGCGCGTTTCCACAAGTTCCCTCAATCTGCCTGCCTCGATCATGTGCTTGACCAGCTGGAGCTCTTTCCACGCCGAACTCAGGTTGAAGGCCACCTGCTTATCGGGCGAGGCGTTGGAGACGAGCCAAGCGGCCTTGTCCGCCGGCAACCATCCCTCTGGCGTGGAGAGGTGTCCTCTAAGGCCCTGATACATGAGCAAGGACGAATCGACCAAATCGATCCCGGCATATACTAGAAGGGCTAGGTTCGAAACGTCCGCCATTCCAGGAGCGAATATCAGAGGTCGCGGTCCGACCTGCTGCCTTAGGGCGGTCACCTGGCTGACGAAGGAGCGGGCATCGCGCCGCAGTTCGAATGCGCCTTCGAGGACGACGAGCTCCTTTCCTTCCTCATGGGCTCGTCCCTCATTTCCCTTCTCGGTCTCGTCCTGGGTGGAATGACATGCGTCCTCTTCTCCCTCCCGGTCTTCGAGGGCCGGGGGTGCATAGAACCGTTCCGGGAACTCGAACAACGTGCTCTCGCCATCAGGAAGCGTCCATCGGAGCCCGTTCGCGGCCAAGGCCACGATTTCCGCACCATCGGGCGCTTTGATGCTCTCGCTCCGCAGGAAGACCATGTTGGGGGTCGTGACACGGTGATCGTACACGGTCCAGGTCGTTCTCCTGGCGAGACCTGAGCGGGAAAGGTTCTCGATCATCTAGTCGCCAATCACCGCTCCGGATTAATAACTTTGCAGAAAAGGGATAGGATATGGCCAGCTCTTCGCCGGCCAGAGAGAATGGTTCTCAGAAAGTCGTTACCAACGCGTGGTCCTTGATTATCGTTCGAGCCTGGTCCCAGGTGACCTTCTTCACCCCTTCGAGGATGGGCACGTCCCCCACCCGGCTTTTCAGGTCCTCCTCGACCACGAAGACCTCCCCTTCGAAGTCCGCCAGGTCGTTGATGGCCTCCACGTTCGAAGGCATGCCGATGGCGGTCGGTTCCTGCGAAGCCACGGCGTTCAGGGTGCCGTCTCCCACCAGCAGGACGCTCGAACGGCCGACCAGACCGCTGGCCAGCATGGCCAGCGACAACCTCAGCCCCGCGAAGCCTTCTTCCGTTCCGTAAGGCGCCCTTGTGCACAGAATGAGAATGCTGTCTGCCATTTTGATCACCTCGCGAACGTTACCATGCGGTCCGCCTCGGATACGAATTTGGACAGGTGGTTGGTCAAGCTCCCTATCTTGGAGCCTTGGATCTCTTCGCCTCGGTGGATGCCCCGAGCGGCGCAGCAGGTCTCGCAAACCACGACGGTCGCCCCTCTCTCCGCAAGCTTCTTCAGCTCGTTCCCCACGTTGGGGAAACGCTTCGGGTCCTGACCCTCCTTGATGACGGTCACTCCCTCGCCATATCCGAAGAGGCGCACGTTATACCCTTTGTCCAGGGCAGCGGACATCAGCTTGACCGCGCAGTTCGAGTCCATGTTCATCATGGAGCCCGATCGCAAATGAATCAACAGCGTCTTTGGCAACTCCCTCACCTCAGATGGTCACCGACCGGTCGTATCGTTCCATGATGACGTCCACGGCCTGTTGATAGTCGATCTCCTGGAACTTGCCGGTGGCGCAGCCCTTGAACCCTCTGGCAGCCAAATCGTCCTTGAGCACGAATACCTCGTCCGCATGCTCGGACAGATGCTTGCCCGCCTTCTTGTCCACCGCGAAGTACACGGCGTCCTCGAAGAGCATGACGCCTTTCTTGTCGCTGCCCCCGATATCCGGAATTAACTCCAGGCCGGTGGACTCGTGAGGTGACCTGGTCATTATGAATAGGACGGAGGACAAACGATCACCCGATGAAGAACTGCATGTCGCTATCCGCTGCGATATTGAGGAAGGCCGCCGCTCCCAGGAGCTTGACCCCCTTGTCCAGATCCTCTTCCTTCACGTGCATGATGGACATGGTGGTGCTGCAGGCGTACATATTGACGCCTAGCTCCAACGCCATCTTCTTCTGCGCCTCGTAACCCTCCACGCCCACCGCCAACATCCTCTTGTTGAACATGCCTGTGAAGAGCCGGTACATGCCCGGCGCCTTCGGGTTCGCACCCTTCTTCATCAGGCTCAGCCCGAAGAACGTGTGGAAGATATGGACTTCCATTCCCATGCTCGCGGCGGTGTTCCCGATCATGAGGGACATCATCGCCTTGTCGAAAGTGCTCTCGGACACCACGATCACTACCTTCTTTTTCTCTGCCATAACCAATCACCACTGTTATGTGTCGCCTGAGCTGCCAGATCAGGCCGCCTTCTTCCGGATGTAGAAGTAGAAGACTTTGCCTTCTTGCCTCATTTCCACGAGCTCGTTCCCGGTGCGACTGCACCATGCAGGCACATCCTCCTTCGAGCCTGGATCATCCGCCACCAGCTCCAATACCTTGCCCACCTGCATCTCCTTCATCTTCTTTGCTAGCTTGACGATGGGCATGGGGCACATCAGCCCCTTGCAGTCCAAACTCTCATCCTTGTTCATGTGATCACCGTTAACGGTTTTGCACGGTTGTGCGACAACTATAAAAACCTCTTCGCTTATAAGTCTTTCGAACAAGAGCTGACTAGACACGGAGAATGATGTTCCAATGTTGCCTGAGAAGATAATCGGTGAGGTGTCCACCTGCCACGACCTGGTGCAGTGCGCCTTCTCCTTGGGAGCTTTCGAGGTGGAGGTCTACTACCAGTTGACGGAGCTGGGCTCGGTCCGGGCGGACGAGCTGGCGGAGAAGATGGGCAAGGACCGCTCGACCGTCTACCGGGCATTGCAGAAGCTCATGAGCTGTGGCATGGCCTATAGGGAGACGAAGAGCATTGACCGGGGCGGCTACTACCATATCTACAAGGGGATCAGCCGGGAGATGCTGCGCAAGAAGCTCGAGCGTTGCGTCAACGACTGGTACGCACGCATGCAGGACGTGCTCGAGAAGTTCGAACAGACCGGCCAAGCCAAAGCCTGACTGGCTCCCTTCCAGGTCGAAGCTAACTTATAGGATTTGGTGTTATTCAGAGCCGAGGGTAGCATGAGCTTCAAGGGGTCGGACATCGTCTCCATCAGGGACCTTTCCCGAGAGCAGATCGAGCAGGTCATGGACCTGGCGGAGAAGATGGTCCCCTATGCCAAGGGCGAGGCGCACAGCAAGGCGCTGGAGGGGCGCATCCTCTCCAACCTGTTCTTCGAGCCTTCCACCCGCACGCGCATGTCCTTCGAGAGCGCCATGGCCCGACTGGGAGGCAAGACGCTGGAGATGTCCCATCCCTCCATGATGTCGGTGGTGAAGGGCGAGACCCTTACGGACACGGTGCGCATGATCGAATCCTATTCCGACGTCATCGTTCTCAGACATCCGCATGAAGGGGCGGCCAGGCTGGCAGCGCACTTCTCCTCCAAGCCGGTCATAAATGCCGGAGATGGCGCCGGGCAACATCCCACGCAGACGCTCCTGGACCTGTTCACCATCCGCCGGGAGAAGGGGCATATCGAGAACGTCAAAGTGGCCTTGGTCGGCGACCTCAAGTATGGACGCACCGCGCACTCGCTCGCCGAGGCCCTCACCCTCTTCGGAGCGGAGGTGACCTTCGTTGCGCCAGCTAGTCTGCAGATGCCTCGGGAAACGGTCAAGCAGATGGAGAAGCTGGGCGGCAAGCCCAAGCTCACCTCCAAGCTGGAGGACGTCATCCGCGAGGCGGATGTGCTCTACATCACTCGCATCCAGAAGGAGAGGTTCCCGGACCCAAGCGAGTACCTGAAGGTGGCGGGATGCTACCGCATCGACAACGTCCTGCTCCGGGAGGCGAAGAAGGACCTCACGATCATGCACCCCCTGCCCCGGGTGGACGAGATCGCTCCGGAGGTGGATTCCACGCCCCATGCCAAATACTTCGAGCAGGCGTTCAACGGGGTGCCGGTGAGGATGGCCCTCCTGCTACTGGTGCTGGGAGGCGAGCTGGCATGAAGGAGTTCAAGGTCACGCCCATCCGGAACGGCACGGTGATAGATCACATCGAATGCGGCATGGCGTTGAAGGTGCTGCGCATCATCGGGGTCTCTGGAACGAACGTGCAATCGCCCATCAGCGTGCTCATGCATGTGCCCTCCAAGAAGACGGAGTTCAAGGACGTGCTCAAGGTCGAGGATCGGGAGCTAGATCCAAGGGAGGTAGACAAGATCGCCCTCATCTCGCCCCGGGCCACCATCAACATCATCCGCGATTTCAACGTGGCGGAGAAGTACACCGTCAAGCTGCCCGAGGTGGTGCGCGGCATAGTCCGCTGCGGCAACCCCAACTGCATCACCAACCTCAAGGAGCCTGTGGAGCCGGAGTTCATGGTGGAGGCGAGGAACCCGCCCACGCTCAGGTGCATCTACTGCGATCGGATACTAGAGGACACCGCAGAGCACATCATCTGAGCTTCAGCGTAGCCAGACCAGTTCCTGCTTCGTCCTGGTGACCACCTTGTTCATGTTCTCCAGGATCTTCTCGTTGTCGGCCGTCCGCTCGGCGGTGACGACTATGAGCAGGGAAGAAGAGACCTCGGATATGATCAGCTTGGAGGAACGGAAGGTTCCAACGATGTATTCGAGCTTGTCCTTCAGGACGTCGGTGCGCGTGGCCTCGGCGCTGGAGTACATGATGGCGGCCATGGCCGAGAACGTCTCTGGCTTAGAGACGGAAGCAGTCTTGCCAGCAATCAGCAGCCCGGTCTTGGACACGATGGAGGCGCTCTGCACCCCGGGGTCGGCGGTGAACTCCTGTTGGAGTATCTCCTCAAGGATCGCTTCCACGGACTTCGTCTGTTGCGTGTGCTCCCCTCCTTCTGGATGACCGCGCTATCCTAGGGCCCGGACGATGCAGGTAAGCATTTTGTAGCTTAATCCTTTTGGGAAAGATGATGCTTCGTAGAGAGCCGGGTTTCGGAAGCACGCCCCACGCCCCGGAAATGGCGGTCATTCCCTGACTGGCACCCTGAGCAACTGTTTATTATCCCGAACGGGGATTCGAACGCGGGTGTCTGGATGCCCATCAATGTCGACACGCTCAAGTGCACCGGATGCGGACTGTGCGAGCTGGCCTGCAGCTTCCGCCGCGACCGGGTGTTCACCGCCATGCGATCCAGCATCATGCTGCACCTGGACGACAAGCGCAACTACTTCGGCATGATGATCAAGCTGCCCGACGACGATCTGGTGCTGGCGCGGCCAGAGGGGTTGGAGGTCCAGAGGGCCGGGCAATCCTCCGGTGATGATGGCGCGGGGGCCAAGCCCATCATGCTCCGCGAGCCCTGTGACGAGTGCGGGGACGAAGAACCCTACTGCATCCGCATCTGCCCCACCAGATGCCTTTCGGAGGGTGATTGAATGGACTACCTGTGCACCGGCAACGTCCTGGTGGTCGACCTTGCGAAGGGCGAGACAAAGGAGCTCGAGCTGAAGGACGAATGGGTCCGCACTGGGCTGGGAGGGGCTGGTGTTAACCTGATACTTCACGAGCAGTTCCGGGAGAACGATCCGGTGGTGGTAGGGACCGGGCTGCTCACCGCCACCGCCGTTCCCGGCAGCGCTTTGGCGGTGGTGAGCGCACGTTCACCTATCACCGGTCGCATCATGCACTCGCCCCTGGTGAACTTCGCCGGAGCGGAGCTCAAGCTGGCCGGGTTCGACTATCTGGTCCTGCATGGTAAAGCGTCCTCGCCTGTGTACCTATGGCTTCACGATGAGATCGCGGACATCCTGCCTGCGGGCAAGATCTGGGGCAAGGACACCTGGGAGACGGTGGACTTCGTCCGCTCAGAGCAAGGAGAGGACCGCATCCAGGTCATCTCCGTCGGTCCCGCCGGGGAAGGGCAGGGAACGATGGCTCAGGCGGTGGTGGATTATTGGTCCGAAGGTGACAAGGTGGGATTCGGGGCAAGGCTGGGCGCCATGAACCTCAAGGCGGTAGGCGCCAGGGGCATGGGCGAGCTGGAGATCGCCAATCCCGATGCAACCTACGAACTTTGCCTGAGGCTGATGGATTCTGCTCGGGAAAAGGTGCATGGAAGGCACGGCATCGACTCACTCCTGCCCGATCAAGATTTCAAGAACCTGGCCGATATTCGACACCGCGACTCAGCTTGCTCTGGTTGTCCTTGGCCTTGCCGTACCTTCGTCAAGTACAATGAACCTCCCACCGTGCTCAAAGAGGGACTGAAGGAGCCAGGGATGCTCGTCATCGATGCTTCCGGTTACGTCGCATTCATCTCTGTGGGTTTCGATGCGGTTGGTGCGGCCAAGCTGCTGGAGAAGGCCAGCCGGCTGGGATTGGAGCCTGTGGCTCTAGCTTCTCGCCTGCGCGGCCTGGACCTCGATGTTGCCAAAGCAAAAGCGGACGAGCTGGCACGATCAAGGTCAGATGTAACAGGTGTGGCGGATGTCAAAGGATGCCTCCGGCCCGACATATTCAGCCCCTTCGCGCCCAATGGGGGCAGGGAAGAAGATATCGCTCTTGCTTACTTGCTCGGCATATGCCCCCGATATGCGGCCTTGGCAGGCTTGGATGCGAACGTCTACTCGGAATTGATGGCTACGGCCACGGAGCTCGAAGTGCGCGGCCCGGACCTACTGCAGGCGGCCAGGAAGCTGCTGGGGTGAGGAGGAGAATATTGTGAAGGTCATCGTCATCACCGGCATGCCTGGAGCAGGGAAAGAGGAGTTCGTCTCCGTGGCCCTGAGCATCGGATACGAGGTCGTGCGCATGGGCGACGTGGTGCGCGAATGGGCCTCGAAGCAAGGTCTGGAGCCCAACGACAAAGCAGTTGGAAGGTTCGCGAACGACGAGAGAAAGCGCCTCGGCTACGACATCTGGGCGAAGAGGTGCGTGGAGCGAGTGAGATCACCTCTGACGATCATCGACGGCAGCCGAGGATTGGACGAGCTGAGAATCTTCAAGAACGCCTTCGGAGAGGAAGTGCAGTTGATGGCCGTTCACTCCTCCCCCCGCACACGTTTCCAGAGGTTGCAGCGGAGGGGGAGGGCGGACGCTCCTGGCAGCTGGGAGGAGTTCTTGGAGCGGGACCTGCGCGAGCTGAGCTGGGGTCTGGGAGGGCTGATCGCCGTGGCCGACCGCATGATCATCAACGAGGGCACGCTGGATGAGTTCCGGACGAGCGCCTTACGCTATCTGCAGGAGCAGGGCTAGGATGCGCTTCAAGCTCCTGCGCCTTTGTGAATCGAAGTCCCTGACGGCGGTGCCTCAGGAGAGCGTTCGGGTCGACCTGGAAAAGGCTGCGGAGCTTCTGAAGAGCTTAGGATTCCAGGTGGAGGACCAGGGAGTGATGCTGATCGCTCGCGCCAAGGGCAAGGAATACACCCTCTACCCCAACGGCAGGCTCATGCTCCAGCCCGCATCCGATAAGGAGGAGGCCAAGGACATGGCCAGCCGATTCTATGCATCGCTGGAAAGCATCATCGGTCACCGAACCTAGAGAGCATCGACCTGGGCCTTGGAGGTGCCGATCTCCATGCTCGTTCTTCCTCCATCCTCGAACACCACCATGATGCCCAGGCAATCCTGCTCAATGCGGAAGTCGATGGTCTTGACGTTGGCTGTGTAGGTATTGACATGGGAATTAGGCAGCCGGACCTTCCGCAGCATCCCCAATGAGGACATGGTTCGGACAAGATGATAGGCCCGGTCGAGGGGGAGGCTCACCCCTTCAGCGATCAGCCTCACCGTCATAGGTCTTGAGGAGGTTAGAGTGAGGATCATCCTCACCTGTTCGTCGAAGGCCATTCGGGTGATGGCGAACTCCAGTCCAGGTCTTCCCATCAGCCTTTCCATCCGCATGTGCCTATTTACGCCCTGAGATGTGATTCTCAAGACTGATTACCCCAAGTGAGTCTCTCGATCGATATCACTTCTCTGCAGCAGGTAGGCCAGGCTTTTGGAGGAGCGGGGGCCAGAGTTCAGCCAGACGAGCGCACATTTATATCGCCCCGTGACGATTCTCTCTCAAGGGATGGGCGTAATGCACAGGCGGGGCAGGGCAGTAATGCTCGTGGTAATTGTATTTGTCGTAGTGTCCATGCTCCTTCCCTCCGGCGCTGCCTTCGTTCCACAGAGCGGACTTGCGGCGCCTTCGGTCCAGCCATCGCTGCAGTACGATCCGACCTTGCTGTTCAAGAACGGCACCGTGTTCGATGACTTCGCGACCCTTCTGACCATCGGACCACACCCAGTCGACGCGGAACTCGGCGACTTCAACGGAGACTCAGTCCTTGATATTGCCGTTGCTTACTCACCTTCATACTCGACAACCTATCACGTCCAGATCTTCATAGGCTATTCAAATGGATCATTCGAGAAGAGGCCCTGGAAAACCATACTCACTGATTCAACAGACATAAGAGACATGGCAGTCGGGGATTTTGATGGCGATGGCAACTCTGACATCGCCCTCAGCAGAATGAAAGGGGCTCAGTCGGACGTGGTGATACTATTCGAGCAGTTCAATTATGACCCGTCGCATACGCCAAATCCCGTTTCCACATATGATCAACCCGAAGCCCTCTCGGCAGTAAGAGTGAGCGGGAGCACAAACGGATCTCAACCCAGGGACGACATTGCCGTGGTGTGCCGCGGATTGACAAGCACCAATACCGATGATTTTGTCAACGTCATTAAGTATCCATTTTCAAGCCTGAATGATATGATCACTATTCGAATCCCAGATTTCACGTCGTCCTACCTGATGAAGACGGCTGACTTCAACGGTGATGGATACGTCGATTTTGTCATCACGAATGAGTCTTCAAGTGACTTTTACGTTTTGACGAACCCAGGTACCTGGTCGTTCCCCGCCTTCCCGCTCTGGGAGTCGCAGAAGAAGATCAGCATGGACATGGCAATCTCAGCTATCGAGATTGGAGACTTCCAAGGGCTGGGAAGACCTGACCTCGCCGTCTCCAGCGGGACCAGCGGCTATGTCCACATATATAACAATACTGAAGACTTCAGTTGTTACGATACGTTGTACTCACACCGCATTAGAGCACAGAATGGAGTCTCGGCGCTTGCTCCGGGAGAATTCTCCGGACTGTCGGGACTTGACCTGATGACGCTATCAAATCAAGCGGCCAACGCGTCCTGCTTCTACCAGACACCGACCGGCAGCTTCTACTCGATGACGAACGTCACTTTCCCGTGCAACGGACAGCCGGTCCGTGCGCTGTTCGATCAGCTGACCAACGGCAAGAAGAGCGCAGTAATACTTGCCCAAGGAAACGCTGGCAACGGGACGCTCGAAGTATTCCAGTTCACTGAAGCAATCAGAGGCAATTCAAATCTCAACGTCTTCTGTTCTGGAATGGGCTATGGAAGCCCGAGTGGCGGACGCACGTATGGAGGCAGGAACGCAACGGCGATTCCCATCCCCACTCTGAATCGGGTAGTCATCACGGGGTTCAATCCGTATGTGGTACACTATCTCAACGTCGTAGGGTCGCCAATCGCAACGACTTTTCAAGACGTCGACGGGGACTCAATTGGCGACCTTGTGGTCCTAAGCAATTTCTCGTCAACTCTGTCAATTTTCTTGGGATCGTCTGACCCACTTACAGCTGTCTCGCCAGACACGACCGTGAATCTCGGATTGACCAACCCAGTTGGCTTAGTGCCGGCGAATCTCGATGGGGTCGACAACGGTGATCTGGCCGTATCGTACGATGGGGGCATTGCGATCCTCTACAATACAGGAGCCTTCCCGTACTATGCGATGGCAAGCTCCGAGAGTCTGGGGACAACCACTGGAGGGCAGAGACAAGCTCTGGGCGTAGGGAACCTAAATGGCGATGTGAATCGAAGTGATATCGCGGCACTCAACCTTGAATCGGACAAGGTAGAGCTCTATATCAACAACGACCAAACGGGACATGGCGATCATTTCCTGACAACTCCGGACGCAACGCTTAGGGTCCCAGGCGTAGGCCTTGATGGCATGGCAATCGGTGACTTTGATGGCAACGGGTTTTCGGACGTAGCGGTCATCAATGAGTCGACCGGGGTCTTTGTCTTCAAGCAACCCACGGACGGCTTCTATGATGACACGCCAATGTATACTTCTCAGGGCCTTGGAATTTCGTCATCATGTTTTGGTGCAGGAGATCTCAACGACGACGGGAAGGATGATATCGTCGTCAGCCGTTCGAATTCACCCCAAGTGTCCGTCCTAATGATGCAACAGGTGCTAACTACGAGCTGGGTTTTCACAAACTCGTGCAATTTCACAAGTGGAGGCCTATCGACATCCATAGTGGCCATGGATGCGAACGGAGACCAACGCTGCGATATCCTTTCCCTAGCCTCAGTCTCGCAAAGCGCGAGCTACTGGTTGCAGAACAACCTCATGCCGAAGGCGGTTGCGACCGCCGATGGGGTCACCAACTCATATTCGAAAGCTGAAGGGCAGAGCATCGTTTTCTCCGGAGCCAGCAGCCAAGATTCGTATTCGGACAGGAGTGTACTGCAATACGAATGGACGTTAGCGCCTGGCGACGTGCAAACAGGTGTCAGTGTCACCCACAGCTACAGCGACGATGGCGTTTACCTCGTTTCACTCAAGGTCACAGATCGAGATGGCTTCCGCAATTGGTCAAACATGACTTTGATCATTACCGATGTCGCGCCCAACGCCGATTTCACCTACTCACCCAGCTCACCATTCGAAGGCCAGACGGTGACTTTCAACGACGCTTCGACCACCGGACCAGATCCAATCGACAACTGGACCTGGACCGTGGATGGGCACACTTATTACTCCCAGAACATCGCCTACCAGTTCGACTCCGACGGAACGTATCTTGTCTTGCTCACCGTAAGAGATGATGACGGCGACACCAACCAGCGAACAAAGATCGTTGTCGCGAGCGATACAGTGCCCACGGCAGCGTTCGACTTCGCGCCCTATACGGTGAACGAAGGCGGATCGATAGACTTCACCAGCGAATCGACTTATGTCTGGGATCCCATTATTAACTGGACTTGGAACTTCGACGACGGTGGGGTGGGATATGGAAGCTCGATCGTTCACAATTACGTGCATGATGGCACATTCACTGTCACGCTCACCGTCCGGGACTCGGACGGCAGCAACTCCACCTCGCACCAGGTCAAGATCACGGACATCGCTCCTCTGGCCAACTTCTTGTTCGCGCCCACCGATGCCATCGAGGGAACCAATGTCACCTTCAACGACACCTCCTACAGCTACGATGGTCTGACGGCCCGGCTTTGGGATTTCGGAGATGGCAACAGCTCGACCTCAAGGAACATCACCCACATGTTCGCTCAGAACGGGTCATACTCGGTCAAGCTGAAGATCTGGGAGACGGACGGCAACACCAGTGAAATGACCAAGGTCGTGAACGTCTCCGATTCATCCATCCAAGCGGACTTCTGGTTCACGCCACTGCAGCCTGTGGAAGGAACACAGGTCACGTTCCACGACAACTCCTCTGACTATGACGAGATCGTCTACTGGCATTGGGACTTCGGGGACGGCAACTCCTCCAACGGGAAGGATGTCACGCATGTCTACGCCCAGAACGGCACCTACCAGGTGAAGCTGAGCATCCGCGACCAGGATGGAACGGAGGCCAACATCACCATCCCGATCACGATCTCTGACACCGCGCCCACGGCTTCGTTCACCTATGCCCCCTTGACGATCTGCGAAGGCCAGACCGTCTGGTTCAACGATACCAGCGTCGCCTACGATGGCATCGCATCCTGGTACTGGAGCTTCGGCGACAACTCCTACTCCACCGTGCGGAACATCACTCACATCTACCAGCAGAACGGCACCTACCAGGTGAAGCTGAGCATCCGCGACCAGGATGGAACGGAGGCCAACATCACTATCCCGATCACGATCTCCGATACCGGGCCAACGGCCTCGTTCACCTATGCCCCCTTGACGATCTGCGAAGGCCAGACCGTCTGGTTCAACGACACCAGCGTCGCCTACGATGGCATCGCATCCTGGTACTGGGACTTCGGGGATGGGAGCCACTCGGACCTGAGGAACGCCACCCACGCATATGGCGACAATGGCACCTACCTATTCTCTCTGCTGGTGACCGACCGGGACGGCAGCACCAACTCCACTTCCACATCCGTCAGCATCCTAGACCTCGGGCCGCAGGTGTACTTCAGCCACACCGATCCAATCGAAGGGGTCCTAGCGTTCTTCAACGATACCTCGACCACACCAGTGGACCCGATCGTCAACTGGTCCTGGAACTTCGGGGACGGGCATTTGGCATGGGGAGCCAAGGTCACCCACGCCTTCAATCGCACCGGAAGCTTCCTTGTTGCGCTTACGATCAAGGACGACGACGGAAGCACGAACTCGACGAGCAAGTGGATGTCAGTGGCAGATGTGAACCCCGTCGCCATGTTCACGTTCTCGCCCAGCTCCCCGACGGAGAAGGATACTGTTGCATTCACGGACACATCCACCACCTTCAACCAGCTGGTCGAATGGTACTGGGACCTGGGGGATGGGAGCCATTCCAGCCTCAGGAACCCGACCAATGCCTACTCTCGAAACGGAACTTACCATGTCACCCTATGGGTGCAGGAGATCGACGGCTCTAACTCCTCTCATTCCGTAGAGCTGGTGATCCTCGAAACGAACCCCACCATCGTCACCGTGAGCCTCCAGCCAGCGAAGCCTAGCTTCAACGAGGACGATTCGTTCCAGGTGTACGTGTACGCGATCAAGGCACGAGAGGACATCATTCGGTACGAATGGGACTTCCACTATGATGGGACGTTCCAGGTGGAGGCGGGAGGGAGCACCAACCACACCGGCCACGTCTACCCTCAGGCCGGATCATATCAGGTGGCGGTGCGGGTGTGGGACGATGACGCCTTCTCGCAATCCTCGAGCTTGCAGCTACTGAACGTGGAGGTCGTGAACGTACAGCCGCATGCGCAATTCAGCTTCCGCAACGAAAGCGCGCAGCAGGTGCAGTTCGACGCCTCCTATTCCTCAGATAATGTCAGCGATGAACCTTTGCTCCAGTTCAGCTGGAACTTCGACGATGGTGGAGGATTCACCGCCTACTCATCGCAGCGCATCGTCATCCATTCCTTCCCGATCGATGGCATGTACAATGTAACGTTGAGAGTGCGCGACGACGATGGCGCTTGGACGATCGCTTACCACAAGATCACCCTCGATCGGACCGTGCCCACGGTCACCTTCGATTCGAATGGTGGCCACGCCACTCTCAACGAGGCGATGACGATAGCCGTCAACGTGACTGACAACGTAGGATTGGCCTCGGTCTGGCTGCACTACAAGATCGACAATGGAACCGAGGTGACGGTGCAGATGACCCCGGTCGGCACTGCCAGCCATTTCGAAGGGCAGATACCGGGGGTGAACCACACCGCCACCATCACCTATTGGGTGGTGGCCTTCGACAGCTCCCAGAACATCCGCACCACCGGACAGTACCAGATCCTGGTGATGGCTCCGCAAGTGGCCGCTTTGCAGGACAGCACCTGGCTGTGGCTTGTCGTCTTGGCGGCGCTGATAATCGCCACGCTGTTCTATCTTCGGGGCGTGGCGGCGGCGGTGGAGGAGGTCTTCATCATCTACGAGGACGGGAGGCTCATGGCCCATCAGACCCGCCGGCTCAAGCCAGGCATGGATGATGAGATACTATCCTCCATGCTCGTGGCCATCCAGAGCTTCGTCAAGGACTCGTTCAAGGACGAATCGGCCACGCACCTGGCACGCTTGGACTTCGGAAAGAAGAAGATCCTGGTGGAGAAGGGCGAGCTGGTGATCCTGGCGGTCGTTCTTCACGGGGATCGGGTGGGCAAGGTCCCGCAGCGCATGAAGCAGGTCATGCAGGCCATGGACGAGCAGTACAGCCCGGTCATTCGCAACTGGGACGGCGATCTGGAGAAGGTGCGCGGCATCAAGGACATGGCAAGCCCACTGCTGGCAGGAACCAGGGTCAAGGGCAGGAAGAAGGAGATGCAAGCGCCTGCCACCATAGAATGCCCGGCCTGCGGAGCGAGCATCGCCCCCGAGAGCAAGACCTGCCCCAACTGCTCCGCGGACCTGGAGAGCGGGAACGTGGACGCGCTGGAAGCGGTGGCCAAGGACATCTCCGAGGAAGGCAAGAAGTGAGCGGCACCTAGGAGCCAAGGTTGAAATAGCCGCCCACCTCATGCGGCCTGAATGTCTTTCCTGGAGAACCTGCTAGTGGTGCTGGTTCTGTGCGCCGCCCTCAGCGTCATCTCCTACCGGTTAAGACTACTGACGGTGAGCGGAAGCGTGGCATCCTTCGTCATCGGCATGGTCATAGGGCTCTTTGGCTCCATCAACTGGCTCATCGTGCTCATCGCCTTCGCTCTCCTGGGGTTCGCGGTCACCAGGTTCCGCTTGGAGCTCAAGACCCGCAAGGGACTGCAGGAAGGGAAGAAGGGAGAGCGGGCCTATCGCAACGTCCTGGCGAACGGCCTGATCCCGGCATGCGTGGCCGTCTTGGCTTGGGCCTTCTCCGTTCAGGGCGGAACGGCAGCCTCCCTGGTCTACCTCACCGCCGTCAGCGTGGCCGCCTCCGACACCATCGCCAGCGAGCTGGGGGTGCTCAGTCCCAAGACCCGGCTGATAACCTCCTTCCAGTCGGTCCCGGCGGGCACGGATGGAGGCGTGTCGATATATGGCACCGCGTGGGCTTTCGTAGGGGCCTTGGTGGCCTCGCTCGTCGGCTGGCTGGTCATCCTCAACTCCCTTCCTCTGGACCTCACCGTGCTAGTGCCCGTGATCTTCGGTTTCATAGGCTGCAACGTGGACAGCGTGATCGGGGCGACGTTGGAAAGAAGGGGTTATGTGGACAAGCTAGGCACGAACATCTCATCGATGGCGATAGGGACCTTAGCGGCGTTCCTGGTGGTCCTCTGGCTAGGGATCAGATAGGTGCTCACCAAACGCATGAATTCGCCCTGCCCCAACGTATAAATACGACATCAATGTTCGAGGAGGACAAGGATGGTATGACGGCCATAGCGGCGGGGTCACACCCGGTCTCATCCGAACCCGGCAGTTAAGCCCGCCCGCGTTCCCCGTTGTACTGTGGTGCGCGAGCCCACGGGAAGCCTGGAACGCTGTCAACCTTCCTTATTTCTTCTTTCCTTCCATTGCGGTGGGAGCTATCTGCATGGACATCTCTCAATTCGCATCAACGAAAAAGTAAGGCAAAGCTTTTAGCGCGAGGAATCGAGTTCGGAGAACGTCGGTGTACCAATGGCTTCGGCGTTCGATGAGCCCGGAACGATAGCCGTCATGGTCATCTTGCTGATACTCCTGGCGATAGCGGTGTTCTTCGAGGTCCGCTTCATCCGTTCTCGAAAGTCCAAGGGCATGGACAAGGTCTTGATCAAGGACGAGGCCTTCAATGCCATCGTCTGCACCAAGGCGGTGGCCAACACCCTCCGGCAAAGGGGAGAGCGATCGAAAGAGGCTGACCTCCTGATGGTCGACGCTGAAGCCGCCTATTCACGAGGCGACTACCTCTCAGCCAAGACCAGCGCCGACAAGGCAAGGGAGGCGCTCCGACACGTGAAGACGGATGAAGCCTCGGCGGTCTTCGACGTGGCGGTGACCCCCGAGGCCGACGAGAAAGACACCCGGGAGGAGGCTTGCGAGGTTCCATTCGTTGAGACAAAAAAGTTCCCCAAGGACTTGCTGGAGAGCAAGTTCATGATCTCCTCGGTCCAAGACTCGCTGCAACAGGCTAAGTTCCAAGGGAAGGACACCTCGGTGGCAGAGGATCATCTGAACCAGGCGCAGGATTTCCTTGGGAAATGCCAATACACCGATGCACTGCGTTTCGCCATGAAGGCCAAGAGATCCCTGGAAGGCGGGGATACCAAGGAGAAGGCGAAGGCTGACAAACCCACGCTAGAGTCCAGGCTGGAGCCGGCACCCAAGCCCAAGACCGATTACTGCCGCAATTGCAATACCTTGGTGGACGAGGGCGACACCTTCTGCCGCCGCTGCGGTGAGAAGATGGTCAAGGTGCCTCGCTGTCCCGGTTGCGCGGATGAGGTAGGGCCGGATGACGTGTTCTGTCGCAAGTGCGGAACGCAGCTTCGATCATTATTCTCGTGCCCTGTCTGCCAGACAGAGGTGGGCGAAACGGACGAGCGCTGTCCTAAATGCCATACGCATCTGGGCTGAAAGCTGTAAGCCTTTTTATATGGGCCAGGGCATGCTCAACCGTCATGATGATAGTGAAGCTGGGTGGGAGCGTTATCACACGCAAGGACCGCTATCGCAGCTTCCGTCGGGCGGTCACCCGGCGTCTCGCCCAGGAGATCGCCGATTCGGGCGAGCGAGTGGTGCTGGTGCACGGAGCGGGTTCGTTCGGCCACTTGGTAGCGGCCCAGCACAACCTCGACAAAGGCTATTCCGGAACGGAGCAGATGCCTGCCCTCTCCCGGGTCATGCAGGACGTGCGAGACCTGAACCTGAGGGTGATGGACGTGCTCGAGAATGCGCGCCTACCGGCCGTCTCCTTGCCTCCGGCCGCCTGTGCCTCCATGAAAGGGGGAAAGCTCGAGCGCCTGGACGTCGAACTGTTTCGCAAGTACATGGAGATGGGCGCCCTGCCGGTGACCTTCGGGGACGTGGTCCTGGACCGGGAAATGGGGTTCAGCATCTGTTCTGGGGATCAGCTCATAAGGCGATTGGCCGAGGAGTTCTGGCCGAAGCGCGTGGTGTTCTGCGCGGACGTCGACGGGGTCTATTCCGCCGATCCCAAGAAGGACAGGGAAGCGAAATTGCTGACCACGGTCGATCGATCCTATCTGCGCACCCTGTCCAAGAGGACGAGCTATGTGGACGTCACCGGAGGCATGTATGGGAAGCTGGAGAACATGCTGGCGATATCCTCGATGGGCGCCGAGGTCATGGTCATCAACGGGTTCGCGGAAGGTAGGCTTTCGCAAGCCCTCCGAGGTAAGAAAGTGATCGCGTCGAAAGTGGTCGGAGACTGAGAGAATGAAGCAGATCGAGAAGCGCAAGGCGGACCACATCGAGGTCACGCTGGACGAGGACGTATCCACGGGCAAGAACTACTGGGAGGAGGTCAAGCTGGTGCATTGCTCCTTGCCGGAGGTGGACCTAAACCAGGTCGAGACCTCGGTGGAAGTCTTCGGCAAGAAGCTGGCGTTCCCGCTCATCGTCACCGCCATCACCGGTGGCTATCCCAAGGCGAAGAAGATAAATCGCAACCTCGCGCAGGCGTGCGCAGAGCTGCAGATCGGCATGGGCATCGGCAGCCAGCGCGCCGGACTGGAACACGGCGAAGAGGATTCCTATTCGGTCATGAAGGACTTTGACATCCCCCTGCGCATAGGCAACATCGGAGCCCCCCAGCTAATCAAGCAAAAAGGCAAGCGAGCCTTGGATCGGACGAGCATCGGGCGATCGATGGAGATGGTGGACGCTCACCTACTGGCAGTGCACATGAACTTCCTGCAGGAAGTGGCGCAGCCGGAGGGCGACACCAAATCCGCCGGTTGCCTGGACGCCATCCGCTCCCTGGCGAAGGAATTCCCGCTCCTGGCGAAGGAAACGGGAGCGGGCGTCTCTCACGAGATGGCCATGCGCCTCCGGGGGATAGGGATGAGAGGCATCGACATCTCCGGTACAGGGGGAACGAGCTTCTCGGCCGTGGAGATGTACCGGGCGGGGAGATCGGGCGACGCACGATTCGAGGCCTTGGGACGCACCTTCCGCTCCTGGGGCATCCCTGCGCCCGTATCCACCATCTGGGCTCAGGTGGGCGTTCCCGTCATCGCATCGGGCGGTGTGAGCAGCGGTCTGGACGTCGCCAAGGGCATCGCTCTGGGGGCTTCCTGCGGAGGCATGGCCCGAGCGGTGCTCAAGGATGCCCTCGTTTCCAGCGAAGCGGTGGTCGAGCGCTTGCGGACCGTGCAGGCGGAGTTCCAAGCGGCCATGTTCCTGACCGATTCCAGGACGGTGAAGGAGCTAGGCAGCAAAAAGTTCATACTGACCGGAGAGGTCAGGGACTGGATCGAGCAGTTCGAGGAGTGATCACAATGGACATCACAAAGGACCTGGTAAGAATGGCGAAGGAGGTGGACGCGGCGCTCATGCCCTATCTGGACGTCGGCAAGTACGAGAAGCTCCGCCAGGCCATGAAGCACTACCCCGAAGCGGGAGGGAAGCGGCTCCGTCCCCTCATGGCCATCACCGTGGCGGAGGCGGTGGGCAAGCAGGGGAAAAGGGCGGTGCCGTTCGGCTGCGCCCTGGAGATCATTCACAATTTCACCTTGGTCCATGATGACGTCATCGACCAGGACCCGGTGCGCCGGGGCAGGCCAGCGGTGCACGTGCTTTTCGACGTGCCCACGGCCATCATCGCCGGCGACGCTTTGTTCGCCATCGCCTATGAGGTCATCGCCTCCACGGACGTGGATGGCGAACGCCTCCGTCGTCTGGTCAAGAGTACCTCGGAGACCGTGTACCTCATCGCGGAAGGGCAGCAGATGGACGTGGACTTCGAGAACAATCCAGATGTGAGCGTCGACCTCTACATGGAGATGGTGGAGAAGAAGACCGCGGTGCTCTTCGCCTGTGCGGCCGAAGGCGGGGCGATCATCGGCGGCGGAAGCCAGCGCCAGATTAAGGACATGAAGGAGTATGCCCGCCTGTTGGGCATAGGCTTCCAGATCTGGGACGATGTTCTTGGGCTCACGGGCAACGAGAAAGTGCTGGGGAAGCCGGTGGGCAGCGACATCCGCAACGGCAAGCGCACGCTCATCGTGGTGCATGCCCTGGAGACCCTCGGTCCCAAAGGGAAGGAAAAGAAAGCCAAGGTGCTCAAGGCGCTTGGCGACGAGAAAGCCACGGACGCTGAGGTCAGAGCTTGCATAGACCTCTTCCGGGAGGTAGGCAGCCTGGACTTCGCCAAGGAAAAAGCGCTCGAGTACGCCCAGGGAGCGAAGGAACGCTTGGACTGCTTGCGCGATTCGAAGGAGAAGGAGTTCCTGCGAGCGGTGGTGGACTTCTCCGTGGGCCGGGAGCTCTAACAGCTGATGCCCGTTTCCACCAGCCTGAAGTCGGCCGACTTGCCTTCGGCGATGTGACGGTGCTTCTTCAGCACGGCCTTCCTTCGACCGGGAGAGACCTTCTCCAGACTGATGATGGTCTTGGCGTTGTGATGCAGCGAATGGCCGCCGAGCGACTCGATGGTCTTCCTTTCCACGTCCGTGTACACCTGCGAGGTGAGGACCACCGGTATGTCCCTCTTGCGGGCTATGCTGAGGAGCTTGACGCTCTGCGACGTCAAAGAGCGCCGCTCCGTCCTATCCTCCTCTCTGGCGGTTAGACGGTAGAACATAGTCAGCGAATCGACGATGATCATCTCCACGTCCAGATTGCCCTCGGCCAGCTTGATGGCCTTGTCCACCATCTTCTCCTGCTCGTCGAAGCTGTTTGCCTCGAAGAAGAGCACGGACTTGAGCAGCTTCTCGAAGCCCTCGCCGCTCACCTGGCGAAAGCGGTCCAGGGACACCCCCTCAGTGTCCAGGTACACCACCTTCTTGCCTTGCTTGGCGACATTGCGGGCCAGCACCAGGCAGAGGTTGGTCTTGCCCGTGCCCGCTTCGCCATAGATCAAGGTAACACAGCTAGACTCCACGCCGCCATCCAGCAGCGTGTCCAGCGCGTCGCATTCGAAGGGTAGCCTCCGCACGCCACCACAAAGGATTGGGATGGGATAATCCTTGCCTCCTTGGCGAGGCTCGCTCAGCGGAGATCACTTGCTCTGCTCGGTGGGCGCGGCGCTGCTCGACTTCTCGTAGCGCAGAAAGAAAAGCAAGATGAAGGCGGAAATCACCTCCATGACCGCCAGAAGCACCAGCCCAGAATCGTATGAGCCGGTGCTCGCCACCGCCAGGCCGAGGATCATCGGCCCCAGCACTCCCAGGCCGACCGCCAGGCCGTTCATTATGCCTGTGGCGGTGCCTACTTTATCGGTCGGACAGATGCCTTGCAGCAGGGTGAAGGCGTTGGGCGGAAGGATGCCGATGAAGAAGAACACCATGCCCAGGTAGAAGATGACCAGGCCCTGGTCCTGGGCGCCAATGAGCAGAAGGATGAAGACCGATGCGACCAGCCCGAACGTCGAGGTGGTCAGTACCCTCCTTCCCGTACGGTCGCTGATTAGCGAACCGAAGTAGAGGCCTACCAGACCTCCGAGGTAGGGCAAGGAGGCGGCCAGCGCCACCGTCTCCAGGCTGAACCCCTTGGCCTGGATGAGATAGGTCGGAAGCCAGAGGGAGATGCCCCAGAAGACCAAACTGCCGGTCGCGTCGGCGGCCGTCAGCACGAAAAGCCCCTTGATATGCAGCGCTTCCTTGAAATCCGCCTTGGCCTGGCCGATGACCTCCTTCAGGGGCTTCCTCTCCGTCGGTTCGTGGTTGCCGGAAGGCTTGTCCCGGAGATAGATCCAGAGCGGTATCAAGGTCAGAATGGAGACGAAGGCCACAGCGTAGAACGCTACCTGCCAGTCGGTGCGCATGATGAGCGGGATGAGGAGAAGGGGCACCAGGAGATTGGAGACATACATCGAGCTCAGGTGCAGGGAGTTCACCTTGGAACGGTCCTTGGGCTCGAACCAGGCTTGGGTCACCTTGCTTGCGCTCGGGTAGAGGATGCCTTGGGACAGGCCGAGCAGCAGCCGCGTACTGATGAGGGCCAGGAAGATCATGCCTACGACGCCGGTGAGGAAAGTGAGCAGCGAGAAGACCGCTACCGCCACCAACATGCTGCGTCTGGGACCGAAGTAGTCCACCAGAGGGCTGATGAAGATGTTCGAGACTCCGTATCCGACCAAGAAGATGCCCAGCAGAAGGCCTCCGTAGACGCCCCGCTCCGAGCTGCTCCAGCCGTAGTCCGCACCGATGAACGGAAGCGCTACGGAGACATTGACACGGGCGATGTAGGCGGCGAGGGTGACGAGGAAGAGGATGGAGGCGATGCCCACGGCCGTGCGCCTCTGACGGCTGGGAGATGGCGGAGGATCCATGGACATGGCGGGGATTCCAGCCTCGGCTTAAGTGGTTTTCCCTGAGAGGTTAGCCTACTTCTACTGACAATCTATTGCCTTACTTCGCCCTTTGCTCCGGACATGGAATCGAGCGCTTCCTTGCCACCGAAGATGGAACACACCCCTATCGACCTCTTCCCGCATTCCAACCTCCGACCGGGCCAGGACCTCTTCTTGGAGGATGCGCGTTCTTGTTTCGCCAGCGGCACTCACCTCCTGGCCCACGCCCCAATCGGGTTGGGCAAGACCGCGGTCTCCCTGGCAGCCGGACTGGAAACGTCATTGACCACGGGCGTCCACCTGCTCTTCACCACCGCTCGCCAGTCCCATCACACCATTGCCATGGACACGATCCGTCTGATCTGGCGGAAGAAGCGTTTCTCAGCCATCGACCTTGTTTCCCGGAACGACATGTGCCTGGCACGAAAGAAGGGCTGGCCTTCATGCATCTCCTCGGGCAAATGCTATTTCCTGAGCCGGAAGGTGGAAGAGGCGGCGGAACGCCTGCTCGCCTATCCCCTGCACGTGCAGGAGGCCATGCGCCTCTGCTTGCGCCTGGGTGCCTGTCCTTATCTGGCTGCCCAGAAAGCAGCGGATCAGGCGGATGTGGTGGTGGGCGACTACAACCTACTGTTGTCTCAGAGCGCGTCCCAGAGTAGCGGTCCCTCTTCAAACCGGACCGAACAACTGGCCATCGTGGACGAAGGACACAACCTTCCCGCTCGGATCGTGGACGCGAACAGCGGGGAGCTGACCGGGGCCTTGCTGGAGCGCTCGATCTCCTCTCCTTCGCTCCGCCGCTATCGAGACGACCTCATCACCCTGGAACGAGAGTTCCATCGATTGACCTCGGGCAAGGGACGGGCGAGGATCGATCCCTGGGAGTTGGATGAAACCTTGGCCCAGAACTGCGGAGCGGAGAGCGGCCCCTTGGCGGAGGAGTTGCGCCTCGCCCTCTCACCCTTGGACGTGGAACGACACCGCCCCCTACTGGAGTTCCTGGAATGCTGGAGCGCCTTCGGCAGCAGCAGCGTGCGCTTCTCGGAGCCTCTGCCTGCAAGGCTCACGTGTAGATTGCTGGAGCCATCCCTGGTCGCTGGACCGATATTCGACCGAGTATCGAGCGCCCTCATCATGAGCGGCACCCTGCACCCTCCGGAGATGTTCGCTGACATCCTTGGTCTGGCGGACAGATGCGCCCTTCGCCGTTATCGTTCGCCCTTCCCGACCGAGAATAGACTGGTGCTGGTGGCGGGCGATGTCAGCTCTCGCTTCCGACTGCGAGGCGAATCCATGTACGCCAAAATCGCCCGGAAGCTCGTTCAGGCAAGCGAGGCGGTGCCAGGCAACCTCGCCGCCTTCTTTCCCTCCTACGATTTCATGAACGGCGTGGCGTTCCAGATGCGCAAGTTCGAATCTCCCAAGCGGATGGTGAGCGAGTCCAGGGAGCTGAACAAGAACGAGCGGGACGCCATGGTCATGGACCTGAGGCGCGAGCGAAACGCCTTGCTGATGGCCACTCTGGGCGGATCGTTCGCGGAAGGCATCGATTTTAGCGACAACCTGCTCTCGGCGGTGGTGGTGGTCGGGTTCCCGCTTGGCCCGCCCAGCCTGGAAAGCGAAGCTCTGCGGACGCGTCTGCAATCCAAGCACGGCCTGCAGAAGGCCATGCTCTATTCTCAGACCTACCCTGCCGTCTCGAAGGTGCTCCAGGCGGCGGGGAGGGCGATCCGCAGCGAGAAGGATCGCGCCGTCATCCTCCTGCTGGACGACCGCTACCTCCTGCCCTCGGTCAAAAGCTCCTTTCCTGATGACTTTCGACCTCTGCCCGCGGAGGACCTGAGAGCGAGCTTGGAATCGTTCTTTTCTTCCGTCCCAAATAGGCACGCGCCAGCGCAATGAAGAATTTATCTAATCCGCAGATGTTAGGGCTGGACGTGGACATAGTAAGGCGTGGAGCGGAAGCGGAGATAAGCCGCGGGGCATGGATGGGCCGCCAAGTCATGGTCAAGAGCCGGGTGCCCAAGGCCTACCGACACGTGGAGCTGGATTCTGCGCTCCGAACCAGCCGAACGAAGAACGAGGCGCGACTGATCCAGGAGGCCAGGCGGCACGGGATACCGACCCCGGTCATCTATGACATCGACCTGCAGAAGGCGGAAATCGTGATGGAGGAGATCATCGGTCCTAGGGTCAAAGATGCACTCCTCACAGCGTCCAGGGACGAGGCGGAGGACATCTGCGCTGAGATGGGCAGGCTCACGGCGCTGCTTCACAAGGCGGGCATGGTCCATGGCGACCTCACCACCTCCAATATGATCTTGCAGGGGCAGAAGATCTACTTCATCGACTTCTCTCTGGGCTCGAGGAACGCCGAGATCGAGGAGATGGGCGTGGACCTGCACCTGCTCAAGGAGGCGTTCCAGTCCGCGCATTCGGAGCGTTTCGAGCTGTTCCAGACGGTTCTCGATTCCTACAGCAAGCATTTCGACCGGGCGAAGAAGGTCGTGGCCAAGATACGTGAGATCGAGGAGCGAGGCCGATATACATGAACGAGCTCAGATTGGTCACATCGAACCCTGGCAAGCTGAAGGAGTTCCGCCATGCGCTCGAACCTTTGGGATTCAAGGTCGAGCACCTGCCCGAGGAGGTGGACGAGATCCAGGCGGACACGCTTGAGGAGGTAGTGCGAGGCTGCATGCGCGAGCTGGGGGGCAGGGGCGTGCATAACTTCATCCTGGATGATTCTGGCCTATTCGTAAGTGCGCTGCACGGGTTCCCGGGCGTCTATTCGTCCTACGCCTTCAAGACCCTGGGCAGCGAGGGCATCCTCAAGTTGCTGGAGAATGAGAAGGATCGGAACGCTGCCTTCCGCTGCTGCATCGGCTGTTGCATCGAGGACATGGACGATATCATCGTTTCAGAGGAGGCGACCGGCACTATCATCCATGAGAAGCGCGGGACCGGGGGCTTCGGCTTCGATCCCATATTCGTGCCAGAAGGTTACACTTTGACCTTTGCAGAGATGCCTTTGGAGAAGAAGAACGTCATCTCGCACCGGGGCAAAGCGATTAAGAACTTCGCCGCCAATCTGATGGCCAGGACCGAAGGGATGCGTAGATGAAGCTACGAGGAAGAAAGATCATGGTCACGGGCTGCGCGGGATTCATCGGCAGCCACATGGCCGAAGAGCTTTTGCGTAAGGACAATGAGGTCTTGGGTGTGGACAACCTCTCCGCTGGAAGAAGGTCCTTCCTGGCCGGCTGCGAGGAGTTCGAGGACTTCAGCTTCATCGAGGGCGACCTCTTGACCATGGACCTGAAGCCGGCATTGCACCGGGTGGAGCTGGTCTGCCACTTCGCCGCCAATCCGGACGTGCGCTTGGGCGCTTCCAACACCCGCATCCATTTCGAGCAGAACATCGAGGTCACATATCGGTTGCTGGAGGGCTGCGCCGAGCACGACGTGAAGGACTTCATCTTTCCTTCCACTTCGACGGTGTACGGAGAGCCGACGGTCATCCCCACACCGGAGGAATACGGTCCTCAGGTCCCGATATCGATCTATGGGGCATCCAAGCTGGCCTGCGAAGCTCTCATCTCCAGCTACTGTCACACCTTCGACATGAACTCGGTCCTCTACCGTTTCGCGAACGTGGTCGGGCCGAGGAGCACTCATAATGTCCTGCACGACTTCATCCGCAAGCTCCGAGAGCAGCCGAACTACCTCGAGATACTGGGGAAGAAGCCGGGCACCAACAAATCCTATGTGCATGTGTCCGATTGCGTGGATGCCATGGTGGTCGGGGCAGAGAAGGCGAGAGAGCAGGTGGAGATCTACAACATCGGCTCGCGCGATCAGCTCTCTGTGCTGAAGATCGCGGACATCGTGGTGGAGGAGATGGGGTTGAACGATGTCGATTACCATTGGACCGGGGGAGTCAAAGGAGGCCGGGGCTGGATCGGCGACGTCAAAGAGATGCTCCTGGCCGTGGACAAGATGGCGGGCGTAGGCTGGAGGCCGAAGCTGGATAGCGAGCAGGCCATCCACCGGGCGGTGCGCGAGATTCTGGGCAAGAAAGTGAATTAGAACAAATACCAGGACGCCTGTGCACCGGTCACGTCAACGGTCTTCAGCCAGGTAGAGCTCTCAAAGGCCCAGGCGTCGGAATAGTAGGCATGGTGCGCAGGCTGGGAGAGCGACGGCATCCCGCCGCCGTACATGAAGCCGGCCGGATCGACGACCATCCAGTACCCGAAGTCGTCATGGATGTAGCTGATGCGAAGAGTGCCGGTCGACACGTGATAGTAGGATTCGACCGAGCCTCTGACCGCGTTCAGGTGCAGTGGGTCCGCCGTCACGAAGACGGTGGCGAAGGCATGCCCGTCTATCAAGTTGAAGCGCGCATTGCCGCCCAGTTGCCAGATGATGGAATCCATGAGGAGGGCGAAGTCCTCGCAATCCCCGGTCCGCAGCTGCAATGTTTCGTTGGGCGATTGCCAGTGGTCCCCGTCCACGTCCTTGGTGTAGTTGACGTTGGTCCGCACCCACTCGTAGGCGTCGAGGGCCTGCCAGATGCTGAAATCCCCGCTGTTGTTGGCCCGGATGGCATCGGCGATGGGCTGGACGACGGTCCGGTTCACTAGACCGTTCACCTGGTTGTATAGGTATAAGGGATTCTCCTTCACCGAGTAGCTGCGCGCTTCGGTGAAGTTCTTCACGTTCATGGTCTGGCTGACGCTTGCCACATCTCCGCAATCGAACCAGTGCGATCCGTCGAGGGTCGCCACCGCCAGGTCCATCCGAATCTGGTAGTTGTAGGCGCCCTCTGGCCAAGGACCAGGAAACGCAAGCAGACCCAGCTCGACCTCGTTGCCAGGTTCAATCAGCCTGGCCGCTTGGCGTTCGAAGGTGCTGTCCGAACCTTGGTACCTCAATCCGAATCCATAGACGTAGATGCTGTGGGTCCCGGTGTTATTCAAGCTCAGCCTCAGCACTCCGCCATAGTACTCGTACACCTTGGTCATAAGCCATTCGATGGAGTAACCGTAGGTCTGCGTGATCGAGGTGGATGGAGAAGGTGGCGTACCAGCGGGCCATTCGACGATCGGCGTCAGCGGCTCCACCAGCTGCTCCTTGCTGAAACCTTGGACCGTAGGCTCGTAGAAGGCGACAAACAGCACGAGCGCGAGGAGCACGGCTACGACCGCCATCACCAGGAACTTGTACAGCCGCTTCATCTGCGGGCCAATCACGCCACCATGCTAGATTAATCCTTCCGCTTCCCCTTCCGGTTACGCTAATATACGCCAACGTGTCTTTCGGAACGCCGATGGGCGATGGGTCTGTGGGGTAGCTTGGTCCATCCTACGGGCTTTGGGAGCCTGAGACCCCGATTCAAATTCGGGCAGACCCACCACTTATCTTATCCAGTACTCTCATTCTTCGTAATATCGAAAATACTGGTTCTCTTCAACAAGGAGAAGGTAGCGCCAGACCTCCTACGGCCATGCGGATCATCGTTTCACGGTACTTAGGGGTCTTAGTGCTAAGTGGATGCTCAAGTCACGTTTTCGTAGAGGAAAGGAAATGGGAAGCGGTTTGTGCGCCGCCCTCTAAGCCCTCTAGGATTGAAGAAAAAGCCAAAGTGCCGAACGTGAATTGAGATTTGATTTGCCTCCTAACGATAAGGCTTTTCACATAGCTATTTCGTCGTACCATCAATAGGTATTCTCTTGGGACATCATGAATGCAATCGAAACCAGACCGCGAGTAGAAAATATTGTGGCTTCGACGCAATTTGCGAAAGAACTTGATTTATGCACGGTCGCCGAGAAACTCACAGGATCAGAATACGACCCTGATAGATTCCCTGGCCTCATTTACCGGCTCAGCGACCCAAAAACTGCAATTCTCCTTTTCAGAAGCGGGAAGGCTAATTGCACCGGTGGTAAAAGTCTGGAAGAAGTCCGAAGAGCAATACGAAGATTCGCTATTATTTTGAACAAGTTAGGCATCCCTGTCGATTCTGATCCCGAGATCATCGTACAAAATATGGTTGCGGTATACGATATCGGTTGCGCTTTGAATCTAGCAAATCTGGCAATGTCATTGGGCCTTAAAGACATAGAGTATGAGCCAGAGCAATTTCCAGGCCTTGTCTACAGATTGAGAGATCCCAATGTTGTCTGCCTCCTGTTTGGCTCTGGGAAGATGGTAATCACGGGGGCAAAGAATGATAGGGATATTGGATGGACTGTAGATAAGGTCGTCCAGGTTCTCCGCCAAACCGGATTTCTTTGACAGTGCAACGGGACGATGGTTCAACTTCTCAATCGATCGATTTCCTTACTGAGGCTAGGATATGTGTCGACAGGGACAGACAGCCGATCTTGGGGGTTGGTCAAGACGACCAGGGAGATTCCGAGGCTTCCCAATCTCCGCGTCCAGCCAACTCCGTTGTCATGAAGGAACGGCCGAAATGGGTGGATGGCCGATTCGTAAAGCTGCGGAATGAAATGGATCGTTGCCCGTTCAACACGGTCGCGAACCGGGTCCTTCGAGGTAGAGCCGCACGGTATGCTAAATCCACGAGGGAAGAGCGTAAAAGGAAGATTATGCGGGTCCACGCTATCATTTAGGAACTTCGGGAAGCCGGCTCATGTCGCCGTTCACCGTGACCGAAGTCAGGGCAGAGCGGAAGTCCTTCAGCTTGAACCTCACTCCAGATAGCTTCTCCACCTTCGCCTTCTTCATCGGGAATGAGAAAAAAGGGTTTCGAGGGAGCGATCAGCCTAACTTTCTCCCGCAGTTGCCGCAGAACGTCGTTCCCGGGGCCAGGGGGGTGCCGCATTGGGGGCATGAGCTCATGGCCGGGGGACTCTGCCCGCTGCCTCCGCCAGGGGTCGTACCGAGCTTAGGCCCATGCGCCCTACTTCTAATCACCAGGAGAGCGACGACCGCGACCACTGCCACGGCCGCGACCACTCCAACGATGACCATCAGATCCAATCCACCGCCCCCAGGCTTGACCGAGGCGATGCCAGACATGGCGCTCTTGGTGCTTGTGGAGTTGACCGCCAGCACGGAGTAGTAGTAAGTGGTGCCATCCTTCACGTCCGTGTCCGAGCAGCTGGTCCCGGTGACGCTCTTGAGGAACTTCATGTCCTTCAGGGAGGTTCCCTTGTACACCTCATAGGATACGATGGTCCCCATGTTGGCTGGCGCGGTCCACTGGAGATCGACCTTGCCGGAGGAGGGCGTGGCCGTAAGACCGCCGGGCACGTATCCTTGCGGCTGCACAAGTATTGCGCCCTGCACCAGGTCGTACTGCGTGTCCGGGTTCGTCAGCTTGAGGTTCTGGTAGCCCACCGGCAGCCCGGATGGAGCCTTGGCGATCACGTAAGTGGATGTCGTCTCAAGGATCTCGCAGGCCGTGGAGGTGACCTGCACCGTGCATCCGGTCAAGAAGTATGAGCCGGTCACGTTGATGACGAACGAGGTATCCGTTCCGGCCTTGACGGGAACGACCGAGGTGATTGCCGGCGACTGAACGTTGGTCATCTGGAAAGCATTCGGGAGCGTGACCTTCGATCCGCCAGGATTCGTGACATTGATCGCGTAATTGCCGACCGCGAGCCCACTGGGAACGAGGAACTCCAGCTTCTCAGAGTTTAGGACGCTCACGTAGAGCGCCTGGATACCGCCAATCTCCACCTGCGCGCCGATGCAGAAGTTGAGTCCCTGGACCGTCACCTTCTTACCGACGCCGCCCGCTCCAGGCGATGCTGCGGACAGTGTCACCGGGGGCAGTGCCCCATTGAGCACGTTGACGTCATCGATCAGCCAGCCGCGGAATCCATTGTATAGGTCGTCCCGCGTCTCGAAGAAGAAGGCGATGTTGACCACCTCTCCCACATAGTCGGAGAGCTCGACTTTGATGTTCTCCCAGACCCCAGGTGAGCCGAGGCCAGCGGAGCTATAGGGCTTCCATGAGTTCCCGTTCACGTCGTTCAGGGGGTTGATGGCGCCGAGGTAGTGGCTGGAACCGCCGCTCACGTTCACGAACACCTTCATCATGTCGTAGCGGTCGACGTCCACTCCCTCGATCTCCCACCAGGTCTCGAACGACAGGAATGCGGATGTCAGCCCGCTCAGATCGATGCTGGGGGATACGAGCCACCCGTCGTTGGGTGCGATCGATTCGCCCCCGCTCTCATCATCCTGGAGGGGGTTGAAGTCGCTGCCGATGAAAGTCCCGGTCGACGCTTCCCCATACCAGTAGCACTTGCCGTCGCTGTACGCGCTGGGCAGGTGACCGTTGTCCGGCAGATGCACCAGGCGGGGGTTAATCTGAGCGCTGATCGCCAGATTCTGGGGGTTCTCCACCTTGTTCCAGAAGCCGCTGTGCGTCCAGCCCTTGTCAACCCCATCGAAGTTGTCGAAGAACACGCTCGCCGGTACTGCTGCCGCCGCAGGGGTCACGATGACCATTAAGCTCGAACGCATCAGAGCCGGAATAATCGCTGCCAGGATCATCCTGCACTTGTCCAGTTCCATAATCTTCCACCTTGCTGATTGCGCTAAGTTGAAAGAGAATATTAATGTTTAGCGCTCTGAATGCGTACCTAGGTTTGTTGAAATCTGCCTTTGAGATGATCCTTCTCCGTTTGTCCTGCGTAAGGAACCACCAGGCAGCCAATCCTCCAACCGAATCGCGGCGCAATGGATATTCCGCGCCCTTATTACGGACGAAAACCGCCTTCCTGCTCGTGTTGACCCTCAATTCACCGATGACCGACTTGGGCTCATGAGCGTAAATCGATACATAATCCCTCCACCGTCCATTCATCTTTAGCCAGACAGCCTTTTCCAGCTTGTGCTGCTTGAGCAGGTTAGCGTTGTTTTTTCCTATGGGAACATAAAGCCTCACTCACTGCGGTCTGAGGTCGCCCGATTGGGCGCTCCCGACAAGCGAAGCCTCCCGATTGGAATCAGACCTGTCCGTAAGGCCCGAATAACCATGTTTTCGAAGCACTGGATGGACGATTCATTCTAATACTAGAGACTGATTCTCATTGGCAGTTGGATGTATCATCCAATTCAAGGTACGGAACTATAAAAATGTCGGAGGACAAGGCAAACAACGGCCTGCACCGGAGCATCGGTTGGCGGCAGGGATTCCTCATCGGGATCGGGATACCTCTCGCCATCGTCCCGACGATCGGATTCACGGTCTCTTTTCTTTGGGCCGCTTCCATCGTTCTTTGGGGCATGTCCGTGATCCAGGGGTTCTTGCAGAACATGGCGTTCGGCGAGCTCGCCACCGCATTCCCCAAGGTCTCGGGCATACCGGGCTTCGCGCAGGAGATATTCAAGAGCAAGAAGATCGAAGAAAATAGATTCGATAGAGGCCGATTGATCGGCGGGTTTTGCGCCTGGGCTTACTGGCTGGTTTGGGCGCCTGGCCTGGCGGTCTTCATCGTTCTCATCGGCAGCTATCTGCAGGCGCTCTTCCCTGCCCTGGCGACTACCGATGCTCTTGTCTTCAATCTAGCATTGGGCGCGGTCATTCTAGGAGGCCTCGCGCTGCTTTCCTCTAGAGGGTTGAAGCACAGCGCCCGGCTGGGACTGTTGATCGCTATCTTCACCATCATACCAATCATCATCATCGTCCTGGCTCCGTTCGTGACGGGCAACTTCCACGTGGAGAATATCACCAATGCGCTCGTTCCGGCGGAATGGAGCTGGGATGCTGACCATATCATGCTGATCCTGGGCTTGATGGTCATTGCTCAGTGGAGCGCATGTTGCTGGGAGGTGGTGGCGATCTACGGACCGGAGTACAAGAAGCCGAGTTCCGACGTGAAGAAGGCGCTCTTCTCCGTGGGCATCTTCTGCTTGGTCATGTACGTGCTCATCCAAACATCGGTCGTCGGCGCCTTGGGCGTGGACGGGGTGTTGGCTCAGCCGATCTCGCCTTTGCAGCCGGTTGCGGAGATGGCGTTCGGCAGCATCGGGGCGTCAGTGGTCATCTTGATGCTAATCGGCGCAATGATATTGCTCATCCAAATAGGATATTCCGCGGCCGCAAGGGCGATGCACGCCATGTCCCTGGAGGGCAATCTTCCCCGGTGGTTCGTCCGAACGAACTCCCGGGGAGAGCCGATGCGCGCCATCTATGTGATCGCGGTGTTCAACATGCTCCTGATTCTCTTGGGGAACCCGGTGGCCATCCTCGCGGCCTCGGCCATCGGGTACGTGTTTGCGTTCGCCATCGGGCTGTTCGCCTACGTCAAAGCGCACCGGGACCCGACCCTGATGAAGCTGGAGAGACCGTACAAAGCCCCGAGAGGCTGGGTATGGATCGCCCTGGCGCTGGGCATACTGCAGATACCGCTTCTGCTCGTGGGGGCGATATACATCAACAACCTGGCGTACGGAATAATGCCCACGCTTGTCGGCTTCGGGGTGCTCGCAGTCTTCTTCCCACTGTGGGCCTACTCGCAGCGGGAGAACCGGAGATTGGACAAGGCAAAGGAAGACCTGAGCGTAGAGGTTGAAACGAACTGAGTCTTGTCCACTGGAGAGTCTGATCCATCGCTCCCTTGTATGGGTCTGAATGCGAGGGGCGGTCCCTATCTTTTCCAATCGTTCGCCGCTCTGGCCTCGCACATAGCGGCTTTCTGCTGAGCACTGGGTGCGAGATGCACCACGCGCTTCCGGGAGAGAACATCTTCGCCCTTATCTTGGTGGGAGTGGACGAGCTATCGCAGCTAGTCCGAATCATCCTCGACCTGCTCGCTCTTGGAGAGGGCGGAGAGCGGCACGACCTCGACCTTCTTGTAGATCTCCCAGGGCTTCACCTGCGCCCCATCCTTTCGCAGCAGCACATCCTCCACCGAGATGCCGAAAAGCCGCTCATTCTCCCTCAAGTATGGAAGTACCGCCTCCCAGTCCTTCTCGGTGAGTGAAGCTATCCTCCCTCCGTTCAGCTGGTCCTCGCCTACCTTTCCCTTCGGGTCGCGCACGTAGATCGCGCCCCCCGAGGCGAGTGAGAAGAGGTTACCGCCGGGATATGGCTCGGGAAGGTCGAAGGCTCCACCGTCGCCATCGAAGCCCAGGGCGTTGAGGATCACGAAACCCCCTCCGTTCAACGGATCTCCGGCCATGAACGACTCTGCAAGATAATCCAGGCAAGTGCCGTTGATGACCACGCGCGGCTTTCCGACGGCGTTGATGAGCGGTCGCCCAGCAGCGTTGCCTAGGATGAAGACCTCGCCGCCCTTGGACCCGTACATGAAAGTCTGCCCGACGTCCCCGTGCACCACCAGCTTACCGGAGTTCAGGATCTGGCCCAGCTGGTCCTGGGCGTTGCCGTGCACCGTGATCGAAGCTCCGTCCAGACCGGAAGCGAGGTAATCGCCCGAGCTGCCATAGACTTCGATCTCGATACCCTTCGACCGCGGTCCGAGGCCGCAGCCGAAGAAGCGCTGGCCGTGCGCTCCGATGACGATGATGCGCTTCCATCCAAGCTCTGCCCCGCGGCAGATGAGGTGGGAGACGCCCTCCACACCCTCCATCGGGAAGCCCTCGCAATCGATTACCAGGGCCTTTTCCCCCTCCCCCGGCGCGCGGATCTGGCGATGCCCTTTCAGGTCCACCAGGACGAACCCCTGGCCCGATGAAGCGTGGAGCAGGGCGTTCACTCCCTCGTTCAGCCTGGAGAGCACCCGGCTCCTCCGCAGCCGGCCTGTGGAATAGCGCCGGTCCATCGCCAGGGTGAGCAGGGCCAGCCTCTTCTCCACATCCTTCGCGCTCGAGCCCGACGAAGACAGGAAGGAGATGGCGCCCATCGCTTCCTGCGCGGAGGCGCGGGCGATGGCTTCCTTCCAAACATGGAAACCGTCCTCCACGCTGGAGGCGAGCATATAATCGGCGAGCGACGAGGTCGCTTCCTCAGGCAGCGGCCCGGACATGGCGGCGTCCTGCTGCCTCTCGTATCTCTCGCCGGGGACGGAAACGCACGCCCCGAACTTGTTCGTGCAGACCAGCTCTCGTCCGTTGCCGGGCACCTCAGCACCCAGGGTGAATATGAATGCCCCGCCGTCCGTATGGCTCCCGCCCCTGGCGTTCCAGTACAGGTCCGCCTGCTGCGGCACCGACCGGAACTCCGTGGACAGGCTGCGGAGCGACGAATCGATGGCTTGCTTCTCCGAGGCTATCAATCCGACCTGCACCTCGCCCTCGACCAGGGCGAAGACCTGCGGCCGCAGCATCGATGTGTCTGTGATCCCGATGAGCTGCAGCCTGTCCTCGTAATGGTCGTTGCGGCTGATGATGAAGAACCACGGTCCGTCCGGCGAACGATGGAGGTGCGTCGACTGGATCGCCCGGTACACCTTCTGCTTCTCCTCGGACAGGAGGTGGAAGTCCCTCTCGGTGGTGGGCGCGAGCGCCTCCAGAATGTACTCCAGCGGATAGCCATAGACGCGATTGAGCAGGTCAAAGAGCAGCACAGACACCTCCGTATCGGTAAGGAAGAGCGGGGTGATGCCCTTCTGCCCCAAGTACTCCGTCATGGAGTAGTAGTTGGCGAAGTCGCCGTTATGCACCAGCGCCTCGTCCAAGCCCATGAACGGATGCGCCCCTCCCGGGTGCCAGACCCGCCCCTTTGTCGGATACCTCTGATGCCCGATCCACATATGCGCCTGGAAGTCCTCCAGCTTGTAGTAGTGGATGACGTCCTCGGCGTAGCCCACGATCTTCATGATGAGCATGTTCCGCCCATGGGACATGACGAAGGCGGACATCGAAGTGCCAGCGTAGTATTTCTTGTTGATCTGGAAGCTGGTCTGGTACACCAGCTCGTCCTCCGCGCGTCTCCGGTCGACGTCGTGCAGCGCGTTCTCCTGGACGAAGCGGTCTAGGACCTCCTTCTTGGCCCGGCAGAAATAGCGGTGCACCACGGGAGGGGTCACCTCCAGGCGGCCGAGCAGGGCGGGATCGTCGCTGGTGGCCACTCGATGCGACGCGTGCACGTCGTAGGTGGTGAAGATGAACTCCTTTTCCAGCTGCTCCCTTACATCCTCCTTCAGGTACGCGACCTGCACCAGGTAGTCCTGCTCCAGGGTATTCCGGTCCACTCCCAGCTGTTCGGGGACTAGGCCGACGGCGGAGATGCCTCCTCCCTTCCCGTTCCCCCGGTTGTGCATCTGCTCCAGCGGCTGCAGGATGTGCGAGCCTCGGATGGGACGCGAGGCGACCAGGCCGACCACGCCGCATCCTCCCTCCGCCTCTTGCGGGACGTACTTGAACGGTGCTTGATGCAGCTTCCTCCTCGACTCCAATAGCGCCTTGGCATGGCTCATGGCAGCATCCTCCCTGGGGTACCGGCATAGCGGAGCAGGTCCATCCGCCCCCTGAGCTGTCTCAGATCGTTCATGTCCAGGCGGAAGAGGAGTTCGCACCACTGCAGCCTCCACGAGCGATAGAGGTTGCTCAGCCTGCGCGCCAGGATGGGTATCTGGTTCAGCTGCTCCAGCTCCTTGTCCGTGGTCGCGATCCCGCGGGGGCAGCCGCGCCCGCTCTCGCAGTTGGCGCAGCGCACGCATCCCATGGCGACCAGCTCAGCGGTCCCGATGACCACGCCGTCCGCGCCCAAGGCGATGGCCTTGGCGACGTCCATGGCCGTGCGGATTCCGCCGCTCGCTATGAGCGTCACCTCTTCCCGGATGCCCTCCTTCTCCAGGAAGCGATGCACCTTCGGGATGGCGTACTCGATCGGCATGGCGATATTCTTCTTCGCGATCTCCGGTGCGGCCCCGGTGCCCCCGTACCCTCCGTCCAGGTGCACGATGTGCGCGCCGGCGTAGTACGAGCCGACCGCCACCATCTCCACGTCGTTCGGGGTGGAGACCTTTACCGAGAGCAGCGCCCTGGGGTTCACCGAGGCGATCCAGTCCAGGTGCTTCTTGTGGTCCTCGACCGAGTACACGGAATGGAACGGGAAGGGGGAGAAAAGGTTGGTGAATGGAACGGCCTCTCTCATCCTCGCCACGTCCGGGGTGTTCTTCTCGTACAGCAGATGCCCTCCAAGTCCGGGCTTCGCCCCTTGAGCGTACTTGAACTCGACGATCGGAGCTCGCTTTATCGTCTCCTCCCGCACCCCGAACAGCCCGGTGGCGATCTGCGTGATGACGTGCTCCTTGTAAGGGATGAGCAGCTCTGGATATCCGCCCTCACCGGTGCAGGTGAAGGTCCCCCACTCCTTCGCCGCCATGGCCCGGGCGAGCATGGTCCTCTGGCTGATCGAGCCGAAGGACATGCCTCCTCCGTACACCGGGATGGGGATGCGCACCCTCGTCCCTTCCTTCCGGTGGTTCAGGTCGATGGCCGTGGAGATCGATTCGGGATCGAAGCTGCCCTTCAATGGAGGCAGCTCGAATGACATGCGGTCGAACCCTCCTTCCGAGGCGCCGGTGTTCGCCGGGTGGTCCAGGGGCAGGGGTTCGCCGCTCTCCGCCATCTTCCACGTCCCAAGTATCATCTCCGCCGTCCAACGGGGATCGCCCATGCTGGTGAACATCGGGTTGGCGCTCAAGGACAGCGATCCAGTGGGGCAGTTCTTGACGCAGTGGAAGGAGTTCGAGGCGCAGCTCGGACCGATGCATTTTGGGTCCGCCGGAGGCAGGATGCTCACGTGCCCCTCGACGCGTCGGTGCACGCCGTATGGGCAGAGGGATGCGCACGTTCCGCAGTTGATGCAGGTGTCCGCCCGCGTCACCCGGTACCGGCTCATCCGCTTCAGCAATTGTGGTGGCACCTGGCTGTAGTCGTCCTCGGTCGTCGATTCGAAGAACTTGGTCGCCATCTCAGGCACCTCCCTTGATGCCGGCGAAGGCGTCCTTCTCCGCTTCCTCGAAGAAGATGGCCCGCCCGATCTCGCCCCTCAACCGGCGCGCTTCCCGCATCCCCATGGCGCCCATGACCTCCAGCAGCTGGTCGCGCCAGGCGCCGATCAGGTTCACCGCCCTCCACTTCGACCAGTCGGATGTGACGTTCTCGCGGTCCGCCATGCAGCGGTCCTTATCGCAGTCGGCGCAAGCCTGGCAGCCCAGGGCCACTTTCAGCGCCCGCTCCAGTCCGACGGCGTCCGCCCCGCAGATGAGGCTCTTGGGAACGTGCTCCGCCGCGGCCAGACCGCCTCCGGCTATGATGCTCACCCTTTCCCGGAGCGAAGCTGTTACCAGCGCGCGGTTCACCGCCATGAGCGAATCCTTGGCCAGCCTGCCATCGGCCTCCTGGCCTTGCTCGTCGTAAAGAATATGGACCACGTCCACCTCGGATGATGCCAGCTCGACGACCTCGCTCTCGACGCCGTTCCTGGCCTGGATCCGGATTCCGACCGCCGCCCCGCCGAACCGCTCCTTGAGCGCTCTCAGATCCGACCTCCAATCGGACGAATGCTCCACTTCGACCATCCTCGGACTGGAAAGGTCCGGGTTGGCGGACGTCCTGCCCGATGCGAACACTGGAACCATCGATTCGTTGCTGCCGTTGGGCAGAGGTCCCTCCGCCGGCGCGATGAACAGGGTGCCGAGGGTCTTCGCCGCCTGCATCAGTCCTTTTCTGGCCTGCGGCGTGAGGTCGATCCGCGTGAGGTCCAGGACCATGGGGATGGGAAGCTCCACGAAACCGGGCATCTTCGTCATCAGCCTCCCGGCCTCGTCGAACTCAAGGTAGTCGACCCTCTTCCCCAGGTCGACGCTGGTGGATATGAACTCCCTTCCGTGGATGCCGTCCCTGGTGGGGCGCACGATCTCGGACATGTCCGTCCACATTGAATCGTAGCCTGGGCCTACGAACTTGCCTCTATAGCCGGCGCCGAACACCGGGATCTTGCCCGTCCAGGCCTCGTTCCAGATGGTGAACACCCGCTGGGGCGTCCAGAGCCCTCCCCCCAGTCCGAGGTAGAGGGGCGAGAGCTCGACCGACAGCGCGCGCTGCGGGCAGTCCTCGACACAGCGCAGGCAGTTCTTGCACAGATGGCTCTTCGGCTCGGCCATGGTCCTGGGGTCGGAGGCGTCCCGCTCGTGCACGCCATAGACGCAAGCGTCCTTGCACCGACCGCAGTTCATGCAGCGGTCGCTCCTGATCACCGATGACTTTGAGAAAGGCACTCCCGCGGGAGGCATCTCTTTCTTTGGGACGTGGTAGCGCTCGTACATCTCACTTGCCTCCCTGGACGGTCTTGCTGGGAGCGCCGAGCACCAGGCCCCTTTCCACCAGCGCGTCGTAGGCGGGCGATTTCTCAGCCACGGATACGAAGCGCTTGATCTCCGCCTCGTCCTTGCCATGCTCCTTCTCGAGCCTTCTCTCCATCTCCTCGTACACCTCGATGAGGTGGAGCTTCGACTGGCAGACCTGCTCGCAGGCCTTGCAGCGCATGCAGAGGAAGACGCGGTGCGCGTGCTCCTTCGATATCTCCTTACCTTGGGCTATGCGGCGGGCCGCGAGCAGCTTCCCTCGCGCCGTCACCCGCTCATCTTTGGTCATGATATACGCCGGGCAGACGCCGACGCACGCTCCGCACATGGCACACTCGTCGGCCGCCCTGAGGAGCTGATCGTCGCCCACCCGGTCGAACGCCTTGGCCGCCGAGATGACCTTCATCCCGGCGGCGGACAGCGGTCCCATCCGGTTCACCAGCTTGAGCATGCTGCCTAGGACCCCAGGGGCGAACATCACCGCGGGGAATCCTCCCAGTCGCCCTCCCAGGCGCGGGTATTTTCCGCGGTTCATGATGCCGGCGGGATCGAGGTCGGCCTTCGCCCCGGCCAGATCCTCTTCCTCTCCCGCCTGATCGGAGAACATGTTGTTCCAGACCCCTAGCGAGTACGGGCGCGCGCCCGCCTCCATGAGGGCGCTGCTGATGAGCAACCCACGGAACGAGTCCATGGTGTACCGCAGCGTTTTCGCCTGGTCCGTGGTGTAGTAAGTGAGAAGAAGCCCGTCGCCCCCCGGCATGAAGTGCACCTCCATCAGCGGGGAGAGGCCGTGATGGCGGCACATCTCATCGGCGCGGGCGGCGATCTCCGGCAAGCGTTCCCGGGGGGCCATGACTTCCGACCCCATCAGCCCCGGGCCGAGCTTGCGGAACTTCATGGGGAAGAAGCGCTCGTTCCAGATCAGATTGGCGAGATAGGGTTCCGCGCGCATCGCTCCCGGCGGCACCGCCGAGGACGAGGGAACGGCATCCTTGCTCTCATAGCACGCCATTACCCCGTGCTTGATGGGGAAACGCGAGCGGCCCAGGAGGCGGTTGATCGCCTCGAACTTCGCTGGGCTGTAATAGGTGAGGTCCAGGGGAGGCGTGGGCGACTGCGCTAGGAAAGTCGCGTACCTGAGCGCTTTCGCCCGGTCATTAAAGAGCACCAGGGTGGGGAGAGGCGCCTTGGGCCTGGGCCGCGCCTGAAGCGTCACGGAGACGATGACCGCCAGCCGCCCTTCGCTGCCGAAGAGCGAGGCGAACCGCTTGTCCGAAGGGCGAAGCGTTCTGACCTGGCCATCAGAGGTGACCACTTCCAGCTCGTTCGCCCAGCGGCTCAGGTGCCCGCCGGACACGCTCCCGATCCCTATCCCTCCGGTGGCGACCCAGCCCGCGACGGTGGAGAACCTGCTCGAGGGCGAAGATCGAACCATCAGATCATGCTTCTCAAGGAACCAGTCGAGGTCGGACCATCTCATGCCCCCTTGGACTTTGACGAAGCTCTTGGCGGCATCGAAATCGAGCACCCGATCCATGGCGTTCATGTCCATCACGATGCCGCCTTTGACCGGCATCGAGCCGCCGAACGGAGAGGAGCCTGCCCCTCTGACCACCACAGGGACGCGTTTCGAGGTGGCGAATCGCAGAACCGCGACCACGGCTTCCACGGAAAAGGGCTGCACTACGACGCCTGGCATGCTTCGGAAGAGGACATTGCGGAGTAAATCTGGCACATCCGCCTGATCTCTGGAGTATAGGGCGCGCCAGCCTTTGGCTGATATCACCATGAGGTCAGGGATCTTCAGGTCGTCGATGGCCTTCGCCAATTCTCCTCTCTTCCCTTCATCCTTTCCTGGGAAAAGAGCATCGATGCCGAACCGCGTCGTCCACGGGTCTGCTGACGCTGGAGGGGTCGAGAGCGGATCGATGGCCGTTTCGGCAACGGGAACTGGCTCGGTCTGATGAAGGGTCTCAGAGGAGCTGGCGTTCAAAGAAGTACCCCTCTTCCTTCATCGGTGTCGTTCTCAAGCGACCAACACGCAGTGTGACCGTTTTGCACTGAGCCATTCGCAGCCCCCTGCCGACCGCCGCCCGCTGACGATCGCGCCCTTCTCGGTGATGGAGCGGACGCAACTCCCTCGATGGCGTGGCCCTCAGTGGGCACAGACAACAACGATTCTAGCTTTATAGGTATCGTGCATTTGTCTAATTCTAAGGCTCTGATGGGCTCAAGGAATCGTGTTGTTGCACAATAAGCGATGCATCAATAGACAAATGTCTAAGGAATGAGCGTTTTTTTGACTTTGCGCTGAATTGGCCCGTGCTATGTCGCTCCTGGTCGTACGGTCAGTAAGAATGGGTGAAGAGCCTCTGATCATGGCGAATATCGACCCCATCAATCTCTGCAGCGCGAGCAGACTCAAGGTGAGGCGGCTACGCTGCGCAGAGAGCGGAATCAGAGCAGCAACTTGCCGCCCTTCATGATTTGCTCGCCGTCGGCCCAGATGCTGGGCTTCTTCACCAGACAGTCTTGATGGATGAGCGCCGGACCGTCGTTGTCGTAGTTCGCCCCGATGGCGAAGTGCACCGTGCCTCCCACCTTCTCATCTTCCAGCATGTTGCCGGTCATGGTGGCCTTGTGATTCAGCCCGATGCCCAGCTCGCCCAAATGGCGAGCGTTCCTCTCTTCGGTCTTCAACCCTTTCTCCCGAGCCATCTGCTCGCCTTTCTGGATCACGGCCAGGAGACCTTTGGCCTCCTCTCCTCCGGTCACCTTGCTCACGTAACCGTCCTTGAACTCCACTTTGACTGGGGTCTTGGCTAGGACCGCGTGCGGCACCAGATCCACCGTGCCGTCGAAGACTATGACGCCCTTCGTACTGGCGACCACGGGCGAGATGTACACCTCCCCTGCCGGTAGGTTCCCTCCCTTACCAGGCGAACGGAAATCGCCGTCGTCCGCCCTTCCAGGTCGCCCTGCGACGGAAATGGTGACGTCCGTCCCCGCGGGAGCGGTCACGTGCACCTCCTTCTTGCCCTTCATCGCCTCCACCAGTTTGGCGGCGCTGGAGCGCATCTCATCGTAATCCAGGTCCACGCAGCGCTGGAACATGTCCAGCGTGACCGTCGGAGACCAGAAGCCTCGTACGCGCCTGTCACCGAATATCGATCTCATGTATACGTGTTCGTACTTCTTGCCATCCCGGCCAATGTAGCCAACGCTCATTCCGAACGGGTCCTTGCCGGTCTTCTTGCTGTTCAGGCAGAGGCAGATGTCCGGGGCGGATTCCATCGCCTCCAGCACCACCCTCTCAGCGTAATCGTAGGTCGTCTTCTCAGGTTGGACCATCATCACTGGCTTTCCACCGAGAGCGCGTGTTTCTTCGTAGATCGCCTTGGCTATCTGGAACACCTCACCTTCGAAATTGGTGATGATGAGCACTTCTTCGCCGGGCGTGAGAGCGAGCACTTTTTCCATGGCCACCTTGGCCGCCTTCTTCAATGATGCCATAGGATGCCTCCTTCGGAGCGACTCGCCATTCACCTTCGAGCTATTTCCGCGTTCCGCTTCGCCATGCAAACGCAGAATATGCAGTATGCTCTTCCGGTGGACGATGGACCGTTCTTCGACCCTTAAGGCCGGTGATCCTGCTCCGGAGTTCCAGATCCCGGACGAGATGAACGAGCCAGTGTCGCTGCGAGAGCTGACGAGGAAAGGGCCGGTGGCCTTGCTCTTCTTCCCTTCCGTCTGGGGGATGATGTGCAATGTGGAGATGGGCACCTTCCGGGACATGTTCGGGGAGTTTCAGGCAACTGGAGGCCAGCTGATAGCGATAACCACCAACTCTCCCATGTCCAACGCTCCCTACCGAGAGCACATGCGCCTGCCGTACCAGATCCTGAGCGATTTCGACGGCCGGGTCTCGGGGCAGTACGGCATTCTATGCGGGGAGGAGGGCTACCTGGCCGGAAGGTCCAATCGGGCCGTTTATATTGTGGAGCGGGACTTGAGGCTCAAATACGTCTGGGTGGCCGATGACCCTTCCTATGAACCGGACTACGATCTGGTGCTCAAACTGCTGACCGAGGCCGCCAAGGAAGGCTGAGGCTCAGAGGCGGATCATCTCCAGCTGATAGAACTCGTCCAGTGAGTGCCTCTTCTCCAACCTCACGCTGTTGAAGCAGGCCTCCGCTTCCTCCGCGGTCAGCCTCTCCTCTACGGGCGGACCGAAGGACGTCGGTTTCTTTTGGAAATCCACCACTGTCATCCGGCCCCCGGGGCGGAGCACGCGTTCCACCTCCTCCGCCAGTCGATCGCGATCCTCCACCTCATGCAGCACATTGACCAGGAAGACATGATCGAAGGAGGGCGCAGAGAAGGGCAGGCGGTCCACCTGTGCCTGCACCAGATATACGTTGGAGCGCGCGAACTCAGAGAGCGAGCTCCAGAGCGTAGTAAGCATCTCTTTCTGCGAATCCACGGCCACCACCGCCTGGCAACGAAGTGCTAACGGCACGCTCAGATAGCCGATGCCGCACCCTAAATCGGCGCAGACCTCGTCCCGTCGCACCTCGGCCCTTTCCAGGATGCCTTCCGCAGGCTGGACTTTCATCCGGTTCTCGTTCTTGAGATGCGCCTTGTCCTTGGCGTCGAACTGATGTGGGCTCATGCCTTGCTCACCCTTCCTCGAGAGCGAGAACGCGCAGGCTTCCGCCGTCCCGCCTCGTGACCACCTCTTTCCCTACAGCCTTGAGAGGATGCCGATGGAGAGGGGAATCGAGCACCAATGTCTCGTACTCTCCTCCCTCGCCGGATACGTTCATGCCCCAACGCCGCGAAAGGGAGACGAGCTCATCCACCACCGGAGGATCGATCTCCCTCCCTAGCCAGGATGGGGCCAGACCCTCCGCCGAAACACGGACGAAGACCGCTCGCACACCGGCCTGCACCATGTCCCGCAAGAGCATCTCTTGGTCCTTTCTCCAGAGGGGGGAGAAGACTCGCAGGCCGAGCTCCTCGCACACGCCGTTGATCCGGTCCCATTGATAGTCTGAGACGATGGCACCGGTGACGACCCCCTCCACATCCAGATCCTTGAGCGCAGATCGGAGCGCGGCCAGGTCCCCCTCTTCGCCTCCCTCGCTCTCCACGGTCAGGAGATCCAGGCCCATCGCACGCGCCATCTGCGGCAACAGGTGAAGGTTGGGGGTATGGAAGAGCCACGAATCCTCCTCCTTGGGAAGGATGCTTACCATGGTTCGCACCTCGTGACCCAGCTGGTGCATGAGGAACGCGGCATAGGTGGAGTCCTTGCCGCCGGAGAAGAGCACCGCCAGCCTCATGTTCGCTTCAACGTCGTTCCGGGTATTTCTGACCTCGCTGCCTCCGTTCTGAGGGACCGCGCGGGTTTTTGTATGGACGATGCGTTCTTCCTCTCATGTACTGTCCAAAGTGCGACAGGACCATCAAGAAAGAGCGCCTGGCCCAGATCAACCAGGAGCTCAAGGAACGCTACAAGAAGGACTCCCTGGAAAGGGGGCTGTGCCCGGTGTGCGGCACCGGCCTTATCGACCTGGAGAAGGTCCGGAAGTGATAAAATGAAGATCGGAGAGATGACCTCGAAGGAATTCGCTGAGGCGATGAAGCGCGAACCTATTGTCTTCCTGCCCATGGGGGCCACCGAGGCCCATGGCATACATCTACCCCTGGCCACGGACTGCTATCAACCAGAGGCGCTGTGCGCTGACCTGACGAAGGAGTTCGACGGCCTCCTGGCACCCTCCGTTCGCTACGGACACCACTCGTCCACCCGCAATATGCCCGGCACCATCGGCATCGAGTCTGAGACATTGAAGGCGCTGGTCATGGACATCCTTACCTCGATGCACCGCCAAGGCATCCACAAGGTGGTATTGGTGAGCGGGCACGCTGGGACCATCCATCTGGCGGCCATCCGCGATGCTGCCGAAGAGGTCGTCCGCGATACAGGGATGAAGCTCATGGTTCTCTCGGACTACGACATCGCCTACAAGTACCCGATCAAGAGCGACCCCGATTGTCCGGACGGGCACGGGGGCCTGGTGGAGACTTCCAGGGTGCTGGCATTGAGACCAGAACTGGTGAAGAGCAAGCGGAAGAGAGGGAAGTTCTTGAGCCAGGATTTCATGGTCATCGCCGACCCGGAACGCTGCTACCCGGCGGGCATGGTGGGCGATCCGAACAAGGCGACGGCTGAGCTAGGCGAGGACATCAATCAGTTCATCTTCGATCGCATGTGCTCGCTGATCAAGGACAATTTCAAGGAGTGATGGCGTGGACAAGAAGAGAGCGGCGGCGGAGGAGGCAGTGAAGCTCATAGAGGATGGCATGACCGTGGGTCTGGGCACGGGATCCACGGCCAACTACGCCATCGAAGCCATCGGCCGGAGGGTGGCCGGGGGATTGAGGATCAAGGGCGTGGCCACCTCAAAGAGCACGGAGGCGCTGGCCAGAAAGCAAGGCATTCCCTTGGTCGACCTGAACGAGGTGGAGATCATAGACATGACCATCGATGGCGCGGACGAGGTGGATCCGTTCATGAACCTGATCAAGGGCATGGGCGGTGCGCTTCTGCGGGAGAAGGTGGTGGCGTTCGCCTCAGTCGAGGAGGTCATCGTCGTGGACGACTCCAAGCTGGTGCGGGTTCTAGGCACAAAGTCGCCGCTGCCGGTGGAAGTGGCTCAGTTCGGTCACCGGAAGACCAAGAGCGCCATGGAGAGCCTAGGATGCACGGCGAACTTGAAAGGCGAAGGAAGACCGTTCGTCACCGACAACGGCAACTATGTCTACGAATGCAGATTCGCTCGCATCGATGACCCTGAGCTCCTGGAAGCGGAGCTGCACCTCATACCGGGCGTGGTGGAGAGTGGCCTGTTCGTCGACCTGGTCACAAAGGTGATCATCGGCACGGATGGCGGCGTGGAAACGAGGAAGAAGAATTAGGGTTGGACCGTTTGCTTGAGCAGCTCGATGTTGCTCACGATGCGCTCGATGCGCTTGCGCTCATCCTTTTCCAGTGCCTCCAGTATCTTCTCGAACGGGATGGACAGGCGGTAGGCGTGCACCGGACGACCCTTTCCCTCCTTCTTGATGTCCCGCTTGTTGACCCACTTCCTCCGTCGCAGTTCTTGCATGGCGATGGAGACCTCTGGCTGTCGCAGGGCGGTGGAGACCTCGATCTCAACGGACGTGGTCTCCTCCTTCTTGCGCAGGAAGGTGAGGGTCTTCGCCACGTTCTTCGGCAGGCCGGTGTTCACGAGAAGCTCCACCAGCGTTTCGTCCTTCTTGCTGAAGCCCCGCTCACCCATATTTTTCACTCTCCCAAATATTATTCAGAACATATATATCCTTTTCTATTTCATTACTAGATTCAAATGTCTGGCTAGTGACTGGATGAGGCCTCCAGAATAGCCAATTCTTCTTCTGGATATCAATCATCTTCTGAGGAAAACGCAAACATCAACCGCTATAAAAATATCATAGTTCTATTATTGTCCGCCATACAACGATTCGCAGAGGTGGTCTATCCTGAGAGGTCAAAAAGAGGCTCTGTGACCACATAATCCAAGCGCCTGATTCGTTCGGTCCTGTCCGCTTGATCCCTCCGGATAGCGCTCATAACGAGCCAGATGCTCAAAGCTCCGACATGTCTCTGCTAAGGATTTATATATCAATTGCATATTAGGGCAACTTACGTCCGAAGGTGACAATCCATGAAGATGCCCAGGACAATTAGCACTTACTGCCCTTTCTGCAAGGTCCACAAGCAGCACGAAGTAGAAAGGGTCAAGAAGAAGAAGGCCAGCGAACTCAAGTGGGGGCAGAGGCGATTCAGGCGTGCCACGTCTGGTTACGGCGGTTTCCCCAGGGCGAAGCCTGAGGGCCGAGAGAAGCCGACGAAGCGCGTGCCACTAAGGTACCGCTGCAAAACCTGCAAGAAGGCCCACCAGAAGCAGTGCTTCCGGTCGAAGAAGTTCGAGCTATCGGAGTGATGGCAATGGTTCACAGCGGTAATTTCATCAAGATCAAGTGCCCGGACTGCAGCAACGAACAGATCGCGTTCAAACGGCCTGCCACATCGGTGGTCTGCCACGTCTGTGGCTCCACCCTCATCAAGCCGACCGGAGGGACCGGTCAAATGAAAGGGCAGCTGCTTGAGGTGGTCGATTAGGATGTCGAGGACCAGCGAGTTCCCCGAGGAAGGGGAGCTCGTTGTCAGCACCGTGCAGAGCGTGAAGAGCTTCGGCGCCTTCGTCACTTTAGATGAGTACGGCAATAAGGAGGGCTTCGTCCATGTTAGGGACGTAGCCACCGGCTGGGTAAAGTACATCCGGGACTACATCAGAGAAGGACAGAAAGTGGTGTGCAAGGTCGTGGGCGTGGACACGTCCAAAGGGCACATCGACCTCTCGCTGAAGTCCGTCAACGAACACCAACGCCGAGAGAAGATCCAGCAATGGAAGAACGAGACCAAGGCGGACAAGCTGATGGAGATCGTGGCGGACAGGCTAAGCATAACCGCGCAAGAGGCCCACGACCGCTTCGGACACCTGCTGGTGGACAAGTTCGGTTCTCTCTACGCGGCCTTCGAGCAGTGCACCGCCAACGGAGAAGCGCTGGAGGAGAACGAGCTCCAGGGTGATTGGACCGAAGCTTTCATCCAGGTGGCCAGGGAGAATGTCGCCCCACCGTTCGTGCAGATCTCCGGCATCATCGAGCTGAAGTGCCCCGGTTCCGAGGGAGTGGACTGCATCAAGAAGGCCTTGATATCAGGCATCGAGACGGGCGGAGACAACGTTAGCGTTCAATACGTGGGAGCCCCTCGTTACCGCGTGGTCGTGTCGGCGCCGGACTATAAGACCGCGGAAGAGGACCTCAAGACCGTCACGAACGAGATGATCGCCACCGTCAGGAATCTGGGCGGCGAGGGCGAGTTCCACCGGGATGGCAAGTGAGCCAAGAACATGCCGGACTGGCGCAATTACTTCTACTCGCATCACAATTAAGGAAAGGTTAATAATGAGGACCCTGCTAAGAAGGTGCCCGAGCTGTCAGGAATATACGCTGGGAGCCAAGTGCCCGCGCTGCGGAGCGCAGGTCGAGGTCCCTTTGCCCCCTAGGTACTCGCCCGATGACCGCTACGGTGAGTACAGAAGGAGACTGAAGAAGGAAAGAGGCGATTACAATGGATGACATCAAGACCGTAGTGATAGAGTGGCCGGAGCTGGAATCCCCCATTATGGTGGAGGGGTTGCCTGGTGTCGGGAACGTAGGCAAGCTCGCCGCTGAGCACCTGCTGGAACAGCTCAAGGCCAAGAAGTTCGCTGACATCTATTCCAAGTTCTTCCCTCCCCAGGTGCTCCTGGATGACAACGGCGTCATCCGCCTTGTGAACAACGCTCTCTACTACTCCAAAGGAGAAGGAAAACGCCCAGACCTGGTCCTCCTGGTCGGAGACTACCAAGGATTGACACCAGAAGGGCAGTATGAACTCTCGGACCACGTCTTGCAGTTGGCCAAGAAGCTCAAGGTGCAGACCATATTCACCCTGGGCGGCTATGGCATCGGCCGCATAGTGGAGAACCCCCGAGTACTGGGAGCGGCAACGGACCTGGAGCTGGTGGAGGAGATGAAGCAGAAGGGAGTGATCTTCTCCAAGGGCGAACCGGGAAGCGGTATCGTGGGCGCAAGCGGCCTTCTGCTCGGTCTGGGCCGCATCGAAGGCATGCGCGCGGTCTGCCTGATGGGTGAGACCTCCGGCTACTTCGTGGATCCGAAGGGCGCAGAGGCCGTTCTGCGAGTCCTAGCGAGCATCCTCAACGTGGAGGTGGACTTCAGCGAGCTGGAGAACAAGGCACAGCAGATCGATATGATCGCTTCCAAGATCAAGGACCTGGAGTCCCCCCAGGAACCGAAGCGCGAGGACCTCGGCTACATTGGCTAGACAAGCCTCGGCCGCAAAACCCCTTTAATCACATTTCTGCCTAGAGCTAGCTAGGGCTGCCGCTCAACAATGGAGAAAAAAAAGGGGGGAGGTAATCGTGAACCTCACGGTCAGAGAATGTGCATCCCATCCCATCCTCTCAGGCTACTTGTTCAAGTACTGCTCTTCGAAGGTCTCCATTTCTGCCAGGGTGCGTTCCGCTTCCTCCATCTTCTTGACCTTGTCCATGACCAGATCGACCCGGTCATAGACGAAATCGCGGACGGCGGCTCGGACCGCCTCGGACCTCGAGGGAAAGTCGTCTAGTTTCACCAGGAAGTCGAGGGCTCGTATGTAGCGTGCGGGAAGGCGCAGCGTTACCTTCTCCAGCTCGTTGTCTTCCATCCTCGCACCTGAAGACCTAAGAGGTCGGATAGACCTCTTCTGTCCGACGTTTCGATGATATGTTCTGGAGCATATTTAAAGATTGCCCCCTTGATTAAAATCCGCTGAGAGGCTGGAATGGCAAAAGAGCTCGAACAAAATTTCAAATACGGAACTTGTAATAGGGTTCTTGTAATAGGGTTCTGAACCCCCGACTTAGCTCAGTCTGGTTAGAGCGGCTGACTGTAGTAGGTTGCCGGTATTCCGGTATCCAGCCGTTATCAGCAGGCGCCCGGTTCAAATCCGGGAGTCGGGACTCCTTCATTTCTTCAGATCTAGACCGTGCGCTAATGCCCAGATCATGCTGGCAGAGATGAACCTGTCCTGAAACTGCCCGTCGGGTGATTCTGGCATAGGATGCGTCATCCAGTTCAGGCTTCGACGACCCCGTCTCATCCTGCAGCTAGACAAGAACGTGGCGCCAACGCGTGAGTGAATTCCATTGGCCCACCGTTGCGTACTGGAGACTCAAAATCGTAGCCGGGCCAGAAGATTATTTTAGGTATCGTGACCATAGAATGAAAGGGATTCACTCCTGCCTGAGGTGGCTGAGGATGCGAAAAAAGGGGTCGAAGGTGCTAGTGGCGGCAAGACCAGATGCAATGAACTCGCTCATGGAGATGCTTGCCAAGACCCTCGGCGACGATACGGAAATGAGACCGGAGGGCAGTCTTGCCTCAGCCCTAGAGGCGGCGACCAATAGCGTTCCGGACCTGGTGATCATCGACCTCGGGCTCCCGGGAGGAAATGGATTCGAGCCGCTCAGGAAGATGGCGGAGAGGCTGCCTCGCACTCCCCTCGTGGCTATCACCAATCACGGAGATCGAAGGCGCATCCGCGAGACCTTGGCGGCGGGGGCGCATTCGGTCCTGGTATGGGGGCACTTCGACGATGTCAACCTCAGCGCGGCTCTGGCTGAGGCGACGGCGAAGCGAGACCTGGAGGACGTGAACAAGACGCTTAAGGTGGTCAACAGCATCCTTCGGCATGATGTGATGAACAACCTTACGGTCATCGGCGGCGGGATCGACATATACCGCATGAAGAAAGACGAGAAATTCCTCGACTCTGCGGCGAACGCGGTGGAGAAGTCGGTCGACCTAATCAAGAAGATGAAAGAGGTGGAGTCGGTCGTCTCACCAAAGGAACTTAAACCAATACACGTGAGGGTGGTCTTGGAGGAGGTATTGAGCCGCCACGTTGGCCAGGGCATCCGTTTTGAGGTGGAGGGGGACGTGACCGTAATCGGCGATGATGCGCTCTCCTCGGTCCTGGAGAACCTTGTCAACAACGCCATCGTGCATTCGGGCAGCCAGGTAGTGAGAATAACCATGCGGAAGCTGCCTGAGAATGAGGGGGAGATCCGGATCGCGGACGAAGGGGTCGGCATCCCCGCTGAGGTGATGTCGAAGATATGGCAAGAAGGCTTCAAGTATGGCAAAGGGGGACAATCCGGCCTGGGCCTCTACATAGTCAAGAAGGTCATCGAGCGCTACGAAGGAACCGTCACTGTAGAAGACAACCATCCGAAGGGAGTGGTTTTCGTGCTGCGCATGCGCCTGGCCATTTGATCCTCAAGTTCCAGCGATGATAGTCAATGGGGAAGAGGCTTATCTCCATGACACATTGTGTATCAGGTTTCCCTCCGCGGACGCACCGGCCAGGAGTGCTGTCGAGAGCTGAGCCAGCATTATGCCCGGCCAAGAAGACCGCTGGCCGCTTTTTCTGCTTCTAACGCTACCTGAGCTTCGGGAAGCGTGAGGACCTGGCGGTCGAGCATGAGGATCTTGCCGTCACAGATGACCGTTCGCACGTTCCCCGCGTGCGCGGAATACACCACTCCGGAGACGACGTTCTCGGGGGTCACAGGGCATAGGTTCGGTGCTTGGGATCGTAGAAGGACCAGGTCGGCGCGCTTGCCCACCTCGATGGAGCCTATCTCCGACTGCAGGCCGATGGCCCTCGCCCCACCTAAAGTGGCGAAGTCCAAGGCCTGTTGCGCGCTCACTACCGTGGCGTCCCAACGGTTCGATTTCTGCAGCAATGCCAGCGTCTTCATCTCCCCGAACATGTCCAGGCTGTTGTTGGTCGAAGCACCATCCGTGCCGATGGAGACGTTCATCCCGGCCTGCAGCATCTCGGGGATGGGAGCGACGCCGCCCGTGGCGAGCTTCATGTTGGAAACGGGGCAAGTGGCTACCGACGTCCCGGCCTTGGCCAGGGCCTTGACCTCATTGATGGTCAGCCAGGCGGAATGGGCTGCCAGGCATCGCCCGCTCAGGAAACCTATCTTCTCCAGCCACTCGGCCGGCCGAGCGCCGTGCTTGCGCTTGTGCTCGTACACCTCTCCCCTGGTTTCGGAGAGATGAAAATGCAGCAAGAGGTCGTTGCTCTCCGCGAACTCCTTAGAGGCGAGGAAGGTCTCTTTCGAGCAGACGTAGACGCCTTGCAACCCGATCCCGGGGATGATTCTCTCCGAATCCCGAAAGCGCGCCTGGAAGCGCTTGCAGTTGTCCAGCGGCACTCCCTTCTGCGTCGTGAACTCCTGGTCGAGGACGGCCCAGCATAGTACGCCTCGCAGACCGGCCTCCTCCACCGCTTTGGCGATGATGTCCTCCGAATAGTACATGTCCACGAAGGTGGTCGTGCCGCCCCGGAGCATCTCCAGACATCCCAACCTTGCGCCAGCCAGGATGTCATCGTCCGTGCGCTTTGCGTCCAGGGCGAACATCCTGTCCAGGAACTTGCCGAATGGAACGTCGTCCGCCACTCCCCGCATGATGCTCATGGCGACGTGGGTATGGGCGTTGACGAATCCGGGCAAGAGGATGTCTCCCTTGGCATCGATCACTCTGTCCGCGGAGGCTTTCACCTTGCCCACCTGGGCAATCTTCCCGTCCCGCACCAACACGTCGCCTCTCAGCACTTCGCGGGTCGAGTTCTGCGTCAGGACCAGGGCATCCTTCACCAGCAGGTCGGACATGACAACCGCGCTTCGCATGCCATTCCCCGCTATTCAAGTTTTGGAAGGCCAGCTTTGGGTAGAGGGTGCAAAGCATTAATTGCGTGGGGGCGACTACTCGATGCCTCGGCTGCAGCGGGGTCACGGAATGGTCACCATCATCTTCCTGGGTTCGGGCGGAGGTCGGTTCTCCATGGTGTACCAGGTGCGTCGCACCGGCGGCATCTACATCAAGGACGGCGGGAACTTGCATATCGACCCCGGCCCGGGGGCGGTGGTGGCTCTGCGCGAAGCCCATCTCGATCCAGCGGCCACCGACGCCATCCTTATCTCTCATGCTCACCCAGACCACTACGTGGACGCGGAGGTGCTGGTGGAAGGGATGACCAGATGCAACTTCTCCCACCGTGGATTGGTGGCCGGGGCGGTGAGCGCGATCGAAGGCCGAGGCGATTTCGGTCCCGTGCTGTCCGCCTACCACAGACGGATCGCAGGCGAGGTCCGAGCATTGTCGGTTGGTGAGGAAATGGTGGCAGGTGGACTGATGATACGCGCAACGCCGACAAAACACTCCGACCCGGATGGGATCGGCTTTCGCATCTCCACTTCCAGCGGAGTGATCTCCTACGTCAGCGACAGCGAGCTGGACGATGACGTCGTGTCCGCTCACCAAGGGGCGAGGGTGCTCATCATGTGCGTGACCCGCCCACTAGGATCAAGGGTCAAGTATCATCTCGCCACCGAGGACGCGGCGGAGATGACCGAGGCCATTCGTCCCGAGGTGGCGGTTCTGACGCATTTCGGCTCCAAGTTGGTGCAAGAAGGGGCGGAGAAGCAGGCCAGGTATGTCCAGGATCGGACCGGGGTGAGGACCATCGCCGCTCGTGACTTCATGCGCTTGACCGTTGGGAAGGCGATTAGGGCGCGGACAAGGACTTGAAGTCGCCGTCCAAAGGCCCGTCGTGATCAAGAGCCGGTTTCCAAGTTCTCCAGGCGAAGCGTCTGGACACAAGCTTCTTAACGCTGCAGCCAATTCATAACGATTGATGATGATCTGTCAACTGGCCGGGTTCCTAGGGAGCGGCAAGACCACTCTCATGATCCGCTTGGGCAAGGAATTGGGAGGAGCGGGCAAGAAGGTCGCAATCATCGTCAACGAAGTGGGCGAGGTGGGGGTGGACGGGGCGGTCATCGAGTCCTTCGGGCTGAGGTCGGTCGAGCTCACGGAAGGATGCATCTGTTGCTCATTGTCCGGGAGTCTGCAGAACACCTTGAGGATAATTTCCAAGGAGTACAAGCCGGACATCATCCTCATCGAGCCGACCGGACTAGCACTTCCTTCGAAGATCAATACCATCATCCGCACCTCCATGGTGGAGTTCGATCGCAACATCTCGGTGGCTTTGGTCGATGCGTTCAGGGCGGAGAGGCTTTTCAACGAGATGAGGCAATTCTTCAGCAGGCAGATCTCGGGCGTGGACATCATCGCCATCAATAAGGTGGACCTCGTTCCTCCAGAGAGGATCAAGGAGATCGAAGGCATGATCAGGGAGCTCAACCCGAAACCCCCTCTGGTGCACATATCCGCCAAGGAAGGGGAGGGAGTGAGGGAGCTGATGACGGCATTGGGGGTGACCTGAGCGATGGGCGATGAGGACACAAAGGAACTGGCAGAGGCGGGCTCCTTTGGCCTCAAGGTGGACTTCGAGTCACGAGGGGACCTCAGGGCACAGGACCTGACGAAGATGATGGGCAACCTCCTGCTGGAGGTGGCGAACCGGATAACGGGCAAGCAACCATTGATCGGCCATGTGAAGGCGTTCATCAAGACCCCCCTTGGACATATCCAGCTCAACCTGGTAGACACCGAGCTGGGGCTGGAGACCGTCCAGACCATAGGAGACGGGGCGATAACCTCGGGAAGCATGAACCTGATGGCCGCCATCGTAGGGACCGAGGACAGGAAGATAGAGGAAGCGATGCGCAAAGCCTTGGAACCAGTGGCCTTGAAGTTGAAGATAACCATTCATGAGCGCGATCACGATCAGACTCGGAACCTGGACAAGTTGATATCATTGGGGTGAAAGGACTTGAGCGAGGAATTCGGCATCTCCATCGATGTGGGAACGAGCGGGACACGCGCGCACGCGATCGACCTGAAGACCAAGGACATCATCTCCACCGCGATCACCGTCAGACACCCTGTTCCAGGAATGAACGTCATGGACCATCTGACATTCTGCATCGAGGCGTCGACGGATATCGCCAACAAGCTCCTGATCGATTCCACCAATCGCTTGCTGGCGCTGCTGGGCATCGACCTTATGAAGGTGAGGACGATGGCCATCTGCGGCAATCCTATCCAGCTCTCGATCTTCCAGAACATGGAGATCCGCGACCTGGCCTTCGCTGGAGAACGCGCCCTGAAGGTCAGAGGGGTGGAGCACCAGAAGAGGGACGCCAAGGTGATCAAGGCCGGCTCGCTCGGGCTGGCGGTGAACCCCGAGGCGGACTTGTACGTGCCTCCGGCCATCAAGCACGAGATCGGAGCCGACGCGCTGGCGATGATGCTGAAGACCGGGCTGCTGGAACGGAAGGAGACCTGCCTGGTCACCGATTACGGGACCAACGCTGAGATGGCCCTTAAGGTCGGCGATGAGATCTATACGGGCTCGGCCGCGGCCGGACCGGCGATCGAGGGACAGCACATCAAGCATGGCATGCTGGCATCTCCTGGCGCCATATGCGACCTGGAATACGAGTTCAACTGGAGGATGAAGGTACTGGATGAGAACCTGCTCCCCCAAGACGGGGACCTAATGGACATCACCACCGGCAACATCATCGAGGAAGGTGGGATGCATGGCAAGGCCATAGGGGTCACCGGCACTGGCGTCATCGCCGTCATCGCGGCGGGCATGGAGACATACCTCATCAAGCCACCGAAGATACTGACGAAGGATGGCAAAATGCACCTCCAAGAGGGCATCTCCATCGACACCCACGACTTCCTGGAGGCTGCCAAGACCTTCGGTGCCATGCGAGCCGGGCACTTCACCCTGCTGGAGCACGCGGGCATCAAGTTCGCGGAGCTGGATAGCATGTACATGTCTGGCGCATCCGGAACCTATGTCGATGCCCTCAAAGCGCAGAGGGTCGGTCTGATCCCTCCCTCCTTCAACACCGTGTACCAGGTAGGCAACACCTCGCTGGCCTTGGCCACGGACATCGTCAAGGACCCGGAGATCATCGACCGTTTGCAGACCGTGGCCAACTCCATTCGCTCCAACCATGTGATGTTCGCCACCGACAAGGTCTTCGAGACCATCTTCATCCAGGAGCTGGCCTACTGGCAAGAGGGGATGCCCTTGGACGCGTACAACATGATGCTGCGCATGGAGGGCATCCAGGAGCTGCCCAAGAAGATCAAGAAGTGCAAGGTCGTGAAGCTCGTCCAGCGTGACATACCGATCCTCGGCGACCTGGGGCTGAGGATACTGAGGGACATCGGGGTCAAGATAGAGGGCAGCTTCGAGGGCTGCATCGGATGCGAGAAGTGCAAGGAGGCGTGCCCCGAGAGCGCAATAGCCATTGACTCCACGCCCAGCGGCTACCACATCTGCGTGGCGTCGGACCTATGCGGAGGCACGGCGTGCTTGAGGTGCGAGCAGGGCTGTCCCGAGAAGGTCTTCAAGTTCCGCAATCTCAAGATAGGCAAGGTGGAGAAGGCCGCCAAGGCCTGAGTTGCGGCCCCGATATTCCAATGGTGGCGCCTTTGCGGAGAATGCTCGATGACAACAATTATATGTAAAACATGTTATTGAATTCCATTGGGGTATGTCGCGTGGTCGTGGAAGAGGTCGACTTCTATAACCTCTCCCCGGAGATCATCGTCAAGTATCTGCCGGGGAAGGATTGCGGCAATTGTGGGTATGCATCTTGCCCGGAGTTCGCCAAGCCTCTCAGCGAGGGTAAGACTTCGGTGAAGGACTGCCCGGAGATGGCCATGAGGATGAGCGAATCCCTGGCCGGGGCACTGTCGATAAAGCTGGAGGTGCACGAGGCCGATGCCACGATGAGCACGGTCTCGGAGAAGATGATAGAGCTCAATTTCCCGAGTGAGGATTCGCCGGTGCTCATCACCGGCAACTCCGGGGTGACGATCGAGGTGCTCAAGCTCATTTTCTCAAAGACGCCTGGAGCGAGCGCGTATCTGGTTCCTACGGAAACGAAGGGGTTCACCATCGATCACGCGGCCGGGATGAAGCTGGTAACGCCCATGACCGTAATGCGGGGATTGACCAACAGCGCAGTGGCCATGAAGGTCAACCACCATAAGCTGATCATACCCGGATTGTGCGCGGGGATCGAGAAGCAGCTTGAGCAGATAACCAGGTGGACCGTGGAGGTTGGCCCGATCAGCGGCTTCGAGCTTCCAGCCTTCATCATCAACAGTATGGAGAACCGCTGAGGCAGGTCGAGCTGAGAAGGCTGGCTTGAACTCGAACCGGACAGGTGGTGTTGATGCTCACAAGGGAAGCGGCTCTCGATCTGGTCAGGACCTATGTCAAGAAGGAAAACAACATCAAGCACATGATCGCCGTCGGGGCGGTAATGCGCTCCGTCGCCTCCAGATTGGGCGAGGACGCAAATAGATGGGAGTTAGTGGGCATCTTGCACGACATCGACTTCGAGGTCTGCACCGGTCCTGCCGACCATACCATCAAGGCCAAAGATCTACTCAAGGACACCGTCGACGTCGATGTCATCGAGGCAATAATGGCACACAACTTCGAGAACACCAAGGTCCCGGTCGATTCCCGCTTGAAGATCGGATTGGTGGCGTGCGATGCCGTCTCCGGCCTGGTGCTCGCATGCGCCCTGGTCATGCCATCGAAGAAGATCGTCGATGTGAAACTGGAATCACTTGTCAAGAAGCACAGATCCAAGGATTTCGCCAAGGGCGTTTCAAGGGACCGGATATTGCGTTGCGCGGAATTGGGACTAAGCCTGGACGAGTTCCTCGGGCTGGCGCTCAGCGGCATGAAGGGTGTCTCGGACCAGCTTGGCCTCTGAGCGAATGCACGCATCAACGGCAATATCGCAGGGCAGCACCTCGACCAGTGTCATAAAAAAGGGGATAAAGAAAGGGTTTTGGAAAAGGTTTCATGGAGTTCTTCAGACGCTTTACAGCCCGTAGTTCCTCGGGTTGAACATCGGGATGTCCTTGTAGGTCTTGAGCGCCCAGTCGACGAACTTGTCCTGGTCGTCCGGTAGGGACTTGAGGTCCACGATGATCTTGGCCAGAGTGTCCTTCTCCATCTTGTTCAGGCGGATGCCGCCCTTGGAGTTGGCAGATGCGTCGATCAGCTCCGCAGCCTTCATACCGGCCGCCTTTGACCTCAGGTAGATGTCGTTCCCCTCGCCGACGATGGCCTCTCCGATTTGGTAGGCGTTGTCGTAACAGAGGATGAATCCCTCGGGGCTCTTGAAGCGGTCCGCGGCCATATACAGGTCCCTGAGGACCTTGTCCTTGCCGAGCTGCTTCGCGGTCGTCATCAGCGCGCACTCGTAGCCGATGACGCCCAGCCAGCAGGCTACGGATGACCCACCGAACTCAGGGTGGTACTCGACGGACTCGTTCGACCACAGGTCGCAGGTGTGCGCCATCAGGTTACCCATCAGGTCGGCGTGAGCGCACTGGGCACCCTTGCCTTCCTGGGCCTCAGGCCTTCCGGAGATGGCCTTCAGGATCGGGCCCTCATAGCCGCAGTCCTTGCCCGGTCCGGTAGCGCCAGCCTCATATGCGATCAGGGTCCTTGCGGAAGCGATCGCCCTGGTCACGGCCGCGAACGTCCTGGCAACATCCTTGTCCAGGTAGCCGCCGGCCATGAACATCGAGGTGTTCGCCCCGGCACAGTTCGTGTCGCCGCCAGCGATGACCTTGTTCTTCTTGCAGATGTCGACCAGCTGGGGCCATAGCCACTCCATGTCCAGCGAGCCAAGGTAGCCGATACCGAACAGCCAGGCCTTGATGTCGCCGTTCATGATGGCATAGTCCGAGACCTCCTTGCCACCCATCGACTCGATCGAGAGCATATCGGCGCCGTTCTCCGCAGCGACCTCAGCGGACTCGATGACCTTCTCCGGGTAGTTGTGGACCTTGTCCATCTTCGGCCTTAAGCCCTTCTCGCAAAGCCTGGGGTCGGCGATCGTGTGTCTGATGGAGAGCTCGATGCCATACTCATCGTGGTACTTCTCCATGATCTCCTTCTGACCGGCGACCACCGGCTTCTCGAATTTTTGCGGGTCGTTGACCATCTGCCATATGTGCTCGTTCTCCAGCTGCACTCGTGGGAATCCCAAGGTGATAGCGCGGTCGAGTATGTCCTTGGCGATGTAGTCGACGTACTCCCTCGTCAGGGTCTCGGGGTTCTTGCTAGCGCCGGGCCTGGGGGCGAAGTTGATTTCGGGGATGACATGCCCAGCACCAGCCTTCTGGCCGAGACCGTATGTCACCGGGTATTTCGCCTCACCGAAGACCAGTTCGTCAGCGCTCTTGTATTCCATCCTGGTGAATCTCTTTATTGATGCCATTTTTATCACCTCTTACTTTGCTCCATGGGCACCCACAAGCTCATCCCACTTCAGTCTGAACTTCTGGTAGTTCCAGCCTTCGACGGCCTTGCTCGCCAGGACTGGTCCCTGGACCGCCTTATTGGCGTACACACCCAGCGGGTAGGACTCGACGAACACCCTGTTCACTGCGCCACCAGCGCAGACGAATGGGATTTCGATGCCCTTCTCGATGAGCCTTTCTGCGATCGTCGGGAACGCGGACATGGTCGTGGTCATGAGTGCTGTTCCAGTGACCATCTGGGGCTTCTTTTCCTCGACCATCTTGACAACATCGTCAACCGGCACATCTCTGCCCATGTCGACCACGGTGTAGCCGTTGGACCTGAGCAGGACTGCCGCGATGTTCTTGCCGATATCGTGCGGGTCACCCTCGGCGACATGCATGACAACAGTGCCCTTCATCTCCCTCTCGCCCTTCATCTTACTCTCAGCGGTCTTTATGCCGAGCTCCATCGCCTTTGCAGCCACCATGACCTGGGGCAGGTAGTAGATGCCGCGTCCATATAATTCTGAGACGACATCCATTCCCTTGACGAGCCCCTTCTCGATCACGTCCTCAGGCTTGGTCTTCTCGAGCGCTGCCTTGACGTCTTCTTCCACGCCCTTATAGTTCATGAAGACGACGTCCTCAGCGACCTTCTTCAGCTTGGCGTCGGAAACGGATGCCAAGATCTTTGCGGCCAACGCTTCAGGCTTCTCTTTGGCTTCCGTCTCGATATCATAGCGTCGGAAAACTTCTTCATAGTTTACACTACTTATGTCTATCATTTCTCACACCCCTTACGAACCCCCCCCATATTTCTGGTTATTAGGTGTTCGTATTGAGAGGTCTTCGAGAGATCTCGCGAACCCTCAAAACCTCTAATTGAAATCAGGCGACACCCCTTATATTAACCTTGCTTCAGCTCGCCGCTGCGGTGAGGTTCCCTACGATGCTTCCTTTACATATGTCAGACTTTGATATAGAGATTTAACAGCTTAAATACATACTAATAGGTTGTAGCTTTTGAAATGGTAATTCAATGCGCCTTATCCATGCTTAACAATTGTAAAATTTAACAATAGTCAATATAGTGTTCGTAAAATCCAATCCGCATCTATGAACATTCATTGGCAATTGCCTGTTTCCTATTTTGGGTTGTTACCAACCAATGAGTTACTAAAAAAACGCTTCGAATCAGAGCCTATCCCCTAAGTCAATCGCATGATCTTAACATATCTCCATGAAGCGTATATACCAGCCTCGAGATTCGGTTCTGCAACACATGAGTCCATAGTTAATCATTCAGCGAATGTTAAAAGGCTTAGCCAGATCTTGATTCTTCAGCCTGATATGGTGTCCTATCGGAATCGCTTTAGAACAATTGTACAGATGCGAATAATACATAAATACTTATAGTAGTGCATTACTAGGCGAAAAATCGGTGTCTGAGGTCGGTGGCTCAACTTTCCTCCTAAGCATCTGTCTTGAATCCCCCACACCGGCCTTAGACATCATATATCTCATTCTCTAGACCGCCATCCAGTCATAGCCCGAGGGTCCCGCCTCTGCAGCAAGTATTATCCACAGCGCAGTCAATGGTCGGGTCGATGGATATTGAGAACGAGGTATTGGGAAGGGTGTCTCCGTCCCCTGCCCGTCGAAAGCGGGTGGAGAAGGCCGCCAAGACCCTTCTCGCTCACGTGCTAGAAGCGATCAACGACACCGGATTGCCTCTGGAGGCTACCCTCCAGGGTTCAGTGGCGAAGGACACCTATACCTCCACGCCCGACATCGATGTGTTCATCCTTTTCCCGGAGAGCACCTCGCGCAAGGATCTGGAAATAGTGGGCCTAGGCATCGGCAAGAGCGTTCTGGGAGGAGAAGAGCGCTACGCCGAGCACCCCTACGTTCATGGCATCTACTCTGGGTACGAGGTCGACCTGGTCCCATGTTTCCGCATCTCCAGCCCCGTCGGTCTCAAGTCCGCTGTCGATCGTACCCCTTTCCATACCACTTATATCAAATCGCACCTGGCTGAGAAACAGAAGGCGGACGTGCGCCTGCTCAAGCAGTTCATGAAGGGCATCGGGGCGTACGGTGCCGAGGCAAAGGTGCAAGGCTTCTCAGGATATCTGGTTGAGCTCCTCGTCCTGAGGTATGGAGACTTCCGCTCCGTTCTGGCGGCAGCGGGAAGCTGGAAAAAAGGAGAGGTTCTGGACCTGGAGGGTAAAGGTGAGCGGTTTGACACACCCTTGGTCTTTTACGACCCAGTGGACTCCTCACGGAACGTGGCTTCCGCCGTCTCCATGGACTCGATGGCCTGCTTCCAGCACGCGGCAAAGGCGTACCTGGACAGCCCGTCCATCAGATTCTTCTTTCCCCGGGCGCCGAAGACCTGGCCGCTGCCGAAGATCAAGAAAGAGATGGACAAAAGGGGCACCAGTCTGCTGGTGGTGAGCCTCAAGCGACCGAAGCTCATAGATGATGACCTCTTCCCGCAGATGAAGAAGACGGTGGAGGGTCTGCAAGCGGCGCTAGAAGCGGGGGAGTTCTCTGTGGTCGCCACCAGCACCCATCCCATGGAAGGTCGGGTGGATTTGGTGTTCGAGCTCATGGCGGAAGAGCTGCCAAGGGTGATGAAGCATGTCGGTCCGCCGGTCTGGATCGGGCACGCTGTCGGGTTCTTGGAGAAATGGTCTGGAAAGGCGGTCGTCGGACCTTACATCGAGAACGGGCGCTGGGTAGCGCTGGTCGAGCGCAAGTATCGGCGCGCCCCTGAGCTGGTGCGGGGAGAGGCGATGAAGGCCGCCCTCGGCAGCAGTTTCAGGGACCTCGCAGGAATGGAAGTGCGGGACACCGCTGGTTCGCTGAAGGCCGATATGAAGCGAACACTGTCCCGGCACCTGGACCGTACCCTCCCTTGGGAGAGATGACTAGACCACGGGGTTGACGACAAAAGCACCGTTCGTCGTGGCGCTGTTGCCGGCCTCATCGACAGCCGTGATGGTGTATGTATACGTGGCAGTCGAACCGCTCGCAGTGTAGGTGTTCTGGTAGATGTACGAGCCTGGGACCAGGTTGGGATCCATCTCGACCTGGCCAGTGGTGACCTCTGGCACCTCCACATAGACGTGAGCGATGCGGCCGTTGTCCCTCACCGTAATATTGATGCGAACGCCGTCCCCCGAATAGATCGGAGTGTGGCCTGCGTCGATGTATTTCTCCCACGGCTCGGCGGCGTGCTGGAAGTCCTGAGTGTTGCTTCTGAATTCTGGTGCAAAGTGGTCGGAGAAGGGAGGATTCAGGAGCATGATCCATATGGCCAACCCCAGCAGTATCAGCAGAACGATGTTGCCGGCCAGGGTTCTCATCTGCACCCCCTCGGTATTGATTCTCAAGATCTGCAGGACATACTTGAGCAGGAACGCACCGGCGAAGAGGACGACCACTCCTATCAGGGCCGAGACGCCGGTCAACAAGTATGCTACCGATCCCAGAACGATGCCCAGCAGGGCTGCCACCATGAGCATCTTGGTGCCTTTGATGTCGTTCACGAGGAAGGACTTCTCGTCGAAATCTGGAGGCTTGAACTCGTACTTCTCCGCCTCCACCTCTTCCTTCCTCTTCTTCTTGGCCATGCTCTCCCGTTAAACGGCAGCGGGATTTAAACCTTTTTCACCAATCCCGACGTCGACGAGCCTTGCTGGAGAAGTTGAGACTGACTGCAGCGAATCGATTTAATACTCCCGCCAGGTGATAGATCCTCGAGGCCCGGAGAACGGGCACTTTCGTCCTACCCTCTAGCATGTTTATAAGTGCGCTGAAGATAGGTAAAAGGCAGGTGCATCGATGGCTGAGATGAAACTCGAAGAGTTGCCCGGAGTTGGGCCTGCAACGGCCGAGAGGCTGCGGGACGCCGGTTACACTGATTTGATGGCCATAGCGGTCGAGTCGCCCAAGAACCTCGCGGAAGCGTGCGAGATCGGGGAAGCGGCCGCCACCAAGATAATCGCCGCTGCCAAGGAAGCAGCGGACGTGGGAGGGTTCGAGCCCGGCGATGTGATCCTGGAGAGGCGGCGCAACATGCGCAAGCTCACCTCCTGCTCCAAGGCACTGGATGAGCTCATGGGCGGCGGCTTCGAGACCCAAGCCATCGTGGAGTTCTATGGAGAATTCGGCAGCGGCAAGACGCAGCTGTGCTTCCAGATGGCCGTCAACGCCACCATGCCGTTCGACAAGGGCGGGCTGGAGGGCGAGGTCATCGTCATCGACACCGAGAACACCTTCCGGCCGGAGAGGATCGTGCAGATCGCGACGGCGATGGACTTGGATCCCGCGGAAACGCTGCGCAAGATACACGTGGCGAGGGCGTTCAACTCCTCGCATCAGATGCTACTGGTGGATAAGGCCATGGAGATAGCCAAGGACATACCGATCCGTCTCATGATCGTCGATTCGCTGACGGCGCACTTCCGCGCGGAGTACATGGGAAGAGGCGCATTGGCCGAGAGGCAGCAGCTGCTCAACAAGCACATGCACAATCTGCTGCGCTTCGGGGACCTGAACAACACCGTCATGGCCGTGACCAATCAAGTATCCGCCAAGCCGGACGCGTTCTTCGGGGATCCCACCAGACCAATAGGCGGACACATCGTAGGGCACGCGGCCACCTTCAGGATTTACCTGCGGAAGAGCAAGGGCGGGAAACGCATCGCTCGGCTCGTCGACTCTCCGAACCTCCCCGAGGCCGAGGCGGTCTTCAGCGTTTCCGAGGAAGGCATTCGCGATTGAACTTAATAGCTCCGCGAACTTAGGGGAAGCGAATGAGGCCCCAGGCGACGCTGTTCGAGCTTTCAGGCGAACACCCCTCGCTGCCGAGAGCGGAGGTCATCTCATGCCTGGAGGCGGAGACTGGACGGTCTGAGCTGTTGGCGGAAGGCCCTGGTTTCGTGGCTTGTTCGCTCGGGGATGAGGAACGGGGTAACATCGTCCGAAGGTTGGCCCTCGTCCACCGGTATGGCCGCTACCTCGGCTCCGTGGACCGGGAGCACCTCAAGCCGTTCGTCGATGGTTTGCCACTGCCAAAGGGATCCGTGAGCGTCCGGGTGAAGCGTCACCAAGGTACGAGCACGCCAGAGCAGGCTCGAGATCTCACGAAGCAGATAGGGGCGGCGCTCTCCAAAGGAAGGAACGTGGACCTCGACTCGGCCGAAGTCCCGGTGCGTGTGCTTCTCTCCGACCGTCTGCATTTCTTCATCGAGGAAGGCCACATCGACCGCGATCAGTATGAGGCCAGGCACGTACGAAGTCGCCCATTCTTCTCGCCCATATCGCTCCACCCTCGCTACGCTAGGGCCTTGGTCAATCTTACCCAGGTGCGCGAAGGGCAGACCATGCTCGACCCTTTCTGCGGCACCGGTGGCATCCTGATCGAAGCCGCGTTGATGGGAGCGAAGGTCCTCGGTTCGGATCTCTCAGCGGAGATGATCGATGGCTGTGCCCAGAACATGCGCCATTTCGCGGCCCGGTGGGAGCGTCTGGAGATCGTGGACGTGGGGGATGTCCTGAGCACGTTCGGCAAGGTGGATGCCGTGGCCACGGACCCACCTTACGGGAGATCAGCCTCCACCATGAAGGAACCCATGCTAGAATTGCACCACCGCGCGCTGGTTTCCATCGCCGACGTCCTGCGGCCGGGAGGGCGTGGGGGGATCGTCCTGCCCTGGAGTTGTCAGGACGCTGCAGGTCTGAGACTGGAGCAGAAGCACGCCCAGAGGGTGCACCGGTCCCTCACTCGGCACTACTGTCTGTTCAGATCACCTGGACGGTGAAGCGCTGAGTGGTCCGCTGTCCCTGCGTTGCCGCTGTGACGGACAGCACGTACTTACCTGCCAGTGCCAAGGAATGCACCTGCACCTCGAGAGTCACGTTCGCCGTGCCTTTGTACGGTATCTTGACCGAGAGGCTGTCGGTGGCATTGGCTGAACTGGAATTGGTGGGATAGAGGGTGGCACTGAAAGTGGAGGGGACGTCGTTCACGTCCATCCTCACGGAGATGTTCACGCTGCCGGTGTTCTTCAAGGTCATATTGAAAAAGGCAAGCTGGCCTCCGGAGACCGATGTGTTGTTCAACCCCACGACGTGCATCTCGAACGTCTGTTCCAGAGGTATCTCCTCCATAGGCACGGCAACGAACGATCCTACCAGGATCACCAGGGCCACGGCCCCCACGGTCAGCCGTTTCACGTCGAGTCGGGACACGTCGTTGAGCGGAGCGGGATGCTTCATGCCCAGGAACACGATAAGGGCAGCGAACAGCAACCAGCCAGTGTAGAAGAACACTCCCAGAGCAAAGAGAACGCCCACGGTCACCAAGCTGAGATACTTGGACCTGTCACCCAGCAGCCCGCGGGCCACGTGCCCCCCGTCCAACTGCCCGGCCGGCAGGAGGTTGATGGCCGTGACGAAGAATCCTACCCAGGCCGCGAAAGCCAAAGGATGCATGTTCATAATCCCCTCTGGCTGGGGCACGAGCAGGGCGAGCAGGTTGAAGAAGAACGGAAAGTTAATCACTATCGAGCCGCCGGGCGGAGTGCTGTTATTGGGCACACCTTGGGCGTTGAGCCACAGGCCGATGATCGCCACGGGTATAGTGACCAGCAATCCACCGATGGGCCCAGCCACACCAATGTCGACCAGCGCCTTCTTGCTGGGCATGGGCTCGCGAATGGAGATGAACGCCCCGAACGTCCCCAGAGGTGGTACGGAGGGAATGAAGTAAGGCAAGGAAGCTTCCAATCCGTGGCGCTTGGACATGAGGTAGTGGCTAAGCTCATGCACGCCTAGGATGGTCATTAGAGGGATGGCGAAGAAGACCGTGCCAAAGAGGATGTTGTCCACGGTGAGCAGATCGGTGCTGGAAGAGTATCCGGCCCACAGATACGCCCCAGATAGGATCGTCGTGAGCATGGTCACGACCAGAAGCGCGAGATTGATCCAATTGCGTCCTTTCCTGGCCTGAGGCTTTCGCACCGCCGCTACGGAGTATTCTCCGCCCTTGTACTCCAGAATGGGGATGTAACCTTTGGCGGCCATCTCCTTGCGCAGGTCGTCGAAGTCTCTCTCCAACCTTGACACGTCAGGGGTTATGTGGACCACCACCGCATCGAGGCTGACCTTAACGTCGTAGGTGGCGAAGTGCTTGGCCACCAGGGAACGGACTAGCTCGATCTCAGCCGCTTGGTCCACGTGAACTCCTTCGCCCTTATCAAAGGGCGTGCTATATAACCTTGGCTTAGAACCTGTCATCGTTCAGCGGTTTTCCACCGACTCTCCAGGCAAAAGCTAAAGCACGGGAATCGAATTTGCGCCCGTGAATCGGTTCGCCCAGATATTCCGATTGGGCAATTGCGCTATGGGCGTGGTCGGCCTGGTCCTAGCGGTACTCATCGCCGCCGGCACGGGCATGACCAGCCAATGGGAGAAGGTGCTCATTGCCTCCGGCGTGGTCTTCGCCTTCGTGGCCGGCGGCAACGCGCTCAACGATTATCTGGACAGAGAAGTGGATCGGGTGGCTCATCCCGAACGCCCATTGCCCTTAGGTCGCATGAGACCGGTCACCGCGCTCCGCCTTTCGGCCGGTGCCTTCGTCGTATCTCTCGCGCTCTCCTTGCTCCTGGATCTCGTTTCCATCGCCATCGTGGTCTCCGCCATCGTCATCGTGCTGGCGTACGAGCTCGCCACCAAGAAGCGCGGCCTGGCCGGCAATCTGTCCATTGCCTGGCTGACCGGAGCCCTGTTCCTGCTAGGCGGTGCGATCGTGGGAGGACTGGACAGGACCGTAGCCATCGCCGCCATGGCCTTCTTGGCCACGCTGGGGCGGGAGATCGTCAAAGACATCCAGGACATGGAGGGGGACTATGACCGAGCGACCCTCCCCAAGCGATTGGGCAAGAAGCGGGCGGGCGTGGTGGGAAGCGCTGCATTCCTAGCCGCGGTGGCGATGTCCCCCGAACCCTATCTAGTCGGGGTGTTCGGCATCTGGTACCTGGCCACGGTCCTGGTGGCAGATGCAATATTTATATACTCATCCATAGTTCATTTCCAGAACCCGAAGAGGGGCCAGACCTGGGCCAAGATCGGTATGCTAGCCGCCATGGTCTCGTTCCTCATCGGAGGGATCACATGAACGTCAAGGCGTACATCCGGGAAAGACTGGCAACCCACCATACGCTGCACATGACCCTGATCGATCCGGCCAAGCAGGACTATGAGAGAGCAGGGGAGATCGCGGCCGTGGCGGAGAAGGCGGGCACGGACGCCATCATGGTCGGGGGTTCCACGGATGTCACGCAAGAGAACCTGGACCAGACGGTCCTGGCGATCAAGAAACGCATCAAAGTGCCAGTGATCTACTTCCCTTCGGGCGCCCACGCCATCTCGCGATATAGCGACGCCATCTACTTCATGAGCATGCTCAACTCCCGCAACCGCCGGAACGTGATCGGGGAACAAGTGGCCGGAGCACCTATCATCGCCAAACTGGATCTGGAGACCATCTCCATGGGCTATGTGGTCGTCGAGCCAGGGATGAAGGTCGGCGAGGTGGGGGAGGCGGACGTCATCAAGCGCAACGACCTGCAGGCCGCGGTGGCCTATGGCCTGGCGGCGCAGTTCATGGGCATGGAGCTGGTCTACTATGAAGCGGGCAGCGGAGCACCAGAGCCAGTCCCATCGGAGATGGTGGCGGCTGTCAAGTCAAAGCTGAAGATACCGGTCATCGTGGGTGGGGGCATCAGAAGCCCGGAACAGGCGGCGGCCCTGAAGAAGGCGGGAGCGGACATCATCGTCACGGGCACCGTCGTCGAGGACGGCCAGTTCGGCGGGAAGCTGGAAGCGATCATCAGAGCCGTCAAGTCATAATGCCCGAACGCGCACTGTCATATCCAATCAGCGGCTCACGCCATCTCCAGCAACATCTGGTGCATGCGCAGGTCATGCGAGAGCTCGGGATGGAAGGACAAGGCGATGATCTTCCCCTGCCTGGCCATGACCACCCCTCCATTGTAGCGGCACATCTCCTCGCATTCGCCCCAGACCTTCCGTATCATGGGGGCACGAATGAACACTCCTGGAAAAGGTGAATCGAGACCTTTGATGTCCAACGGTGCCTCGAACGATTCGCGTTGCCGGCCGAAGGCGTTCCGGTCCACGGCCATGTCCATCAGGCCCAGGAGGGCGGTGCCGGTCCTCTCCACTTCTTCATCGCCTTCCTTGGCCAGGAGCACCAGGCCGGCGCACGTTCCCATGATGGGCGTTCCGGCCTTGGCCATGTCCACGATTCGTTCATGCAGTCCGAACCGCACCAGCAGCCGGGAGATGGCCGTGCTCTCGCCACCGGGGATGATGATGGCATCTGAACCGTCCAGGTCGTTCTTGCGCCTCACCGCCACGGCCCTTCCCCTCAGACCCAGAGAAAGCATGGCCTGCTTCGTCGCGGCCAGGTGCTCGGGGAATGCCCCCTGGACCGATATCACCCCGACCTTCATCGGTCTCCATCACCCTCCAACAGCTAAAAGAGGCTTTCGCAGGGATGCCGATCGACCCGCTATCATCGTCCGATCGCAGCAAGAACCAAACCATTGTTCTGATCAATCAATGATCTCTGGACTCATCTGGCGTGGACCGGGGCGCGGTCTCGTCGCCATTGAGGCTTTTTGGCTCAACAAGCGGCCTCGTGCTCTCCCTATCCGTACTGCTTTCGGTTGTCGACGATGGTCCGGGTCTTGGGCACCCATCCTTCCTGATCGGGGGGCTGGATCTCCACTTCGACGGGAGCGAGTAGGTCGTTCTCGAACCCGGACTTGATCTCGTCCAGGGAATGGAGCGCATCCTCGATCGAACGCCTGCCCTCGTTCGCGTCACCTATGTACTCGACCTGGAAGCGCAGCCGGTCCTTGTACCCCTCCTTCTCGATGATCAGGTGGTAGCCGAGCACTCCCCTTACTCCCAGAACAGCCTCGTCGAAAAGCAGAGGGAAGACCTTCTCCCCGAAACCCACCTTGGTCTGCATGTCCGTCCGGCCGCGGATGGCCCCGATCTTGCCCACCGCCTGGAAGCCGCATCCGCAGGGCGGTTCGATGGGTGAGGTGATGTCGTTGGCGCGATAGCGCAACAAGGGCGAGCCTTCGAACATCAGGCTGGTCCACACCAGTTCACCTTCCTTGCGGTTGCCGACGTGCTCTCCGGTGGCCGGGTCGATGACCTCGGCCAGGAAGCCTGCCTCGTTGATGTGCAGCCCGTCCTGGGCCTGGCATTCGATGGTGGTCGCCAGCCCCATCTCCGTCATGCCGTACTGGCTAAGGGCCTTGCAGCCCCAAGCCTCTTCCAGCTCGCGGCGCATGACCTGCGGCAACGGTTCCGCAGATAATATGAGCGCCTTGATGCCAAAGGAGCGCAGATCGTGCTTCTCCCGAGCGAGTAGCGTCAGGCGGTGGATGAAGGACGTGAGGCCGATCATCATGGTGGTGCGATTCTCCCTCATCAATCGCAGCTGCTCTTCCACGTTGATGCTGCTGCAGTTGACCGCCTTCAGGCCGGCTACCTTGCACGCCCCTTCGAGCATCAGCCCCGGATCCCAGGCCGCCACCGTAGGGAACATGATCTGGAGGGTGTCGTTCTGGCGCATGCCCACGTTCTTCAGCGCCGCCGCGATGGGGTCGATGGTGTTCAAGATGTCATTGCGGGTGTAGAACATTCGCTTGCGCATTCCGCTCGTTCCCGAGGTCGTGAAGGCCCGCATGACCTTGGTCTGCGAAACGCACAGGAACTCGAACGGGGATTCGGCTAGGTCCTTCGGTTCGGTCACCGGAACCTTGCATAGGTCGTCGTAGCTGCGGATGTCCTCTGGCCTCAATCCTGTCTCCTTCCACCGACGCTGGTAGAAAGGGCTGTTCTCTCCGGTGTAGCGCATCTGCTTGCGGAACATGTGCAGCTGGTACTCGCGGAGCATCTGGCGGTCGACCTCCTCTGGTCTGGGAGTACCGATGACCTGCCGGAGGCCCTTGGACGCTCGCGCCTCGGCCGCCACCCGGGACAATATCCAATCCTCCAGGGGATGCCGCGATCCCTTGTCTATCTTCGTGGAAGATAGTCGGGTGCGCGCCAGGGCGATGGTCAGCCGCTTGAACGGATTCACTGCTCGGAAAACGGAAGGGCGCGACTTAAGGCTTCTCTTGCCTGAAGCTTCGCTAGGAACGGCAACGAACGTCCTCTTCCCGTGACTTCGAGAAACGGTAAATAGCCTGCCCGTGAATTACCGCCTCATGGCTGGCAGGGACTGGAAGAAGGCCTCATCGGAGCTGAAGAAGTACACCAACCTGCCCACTTCACCGGTGGCGGTCAAGCTGCTGGCGAGCGCGGGCGAGCTCAGCGGAATCAAGGGACTGAGGCAGCTGCAGAACACCGCCCCCTGCCAAATGGCCGCTTGGGCGCGATACTATAGGGAGGAGGGGGTGGTCGGCGCCTCTGCAGAAGGCGTGAAATGCGTTTGGGGCTCCGCTTGCACCGGCCTAATCAAGTCACCCAGTCGTCTGAGCGAAGGCGAGGTGGCATGGCGGTACGCCAAGGATGCTGAAGCGGGAAAGCACATCCAGGACATGATGGGCGTCATCGGTGCGGAGGGCAAGCGCTTCGATGCCCTGGTGATGGCCCCTCTGGAACTGACGCCAGTGGACCCGGAAGTGGTGGTGATGTATGTGACGCCGGCACAGGCGCTCAGGCTGATCGTCGCCTACGCCTTCTGGGCGGGGGAGGAGGTGCGCAGTGTGATCACCGGTCAATCCTCGCTCTGCTCCTCGATCGCGCACGCCTTTCAGGAGAAGAACCTGTTCGTCGATCTGCCCTGCGTGGGCGACCGCACCTTTGGTCTGGTGCAAGAGCAGGAGATGCTCGTGGCCTTCCACGAATCGCGATTGGAGCAGATCGTGGAAGGGCTTCGAGAGACGGAGGATTTCTCCTCCCATCCTTTCAGACCGTTCCTGCGTTGGCCGGTGATCTTCGCTCCGGACATGGAGCCCCGCCGAACGGAGCTAGAGTGATCGTTTCTTACCCATCCAGGAAGCTCCGGAGAGCATTTAAGTACGAGCAAATCGTTCAACGCCAAGGGTAAGCATGCCACTGACCGAGCACATGAGGCAGATGGGCGTAACGCCGAAGTTGATGAAGACCACGCAGAAGATCAAATGCCCGCGCTGCGGCCTCGAGTTCTCGTTGTTCCAGTCCCGGGCGATCGCTTGCGTTGGCTGCAAGGCGGCGGCGTTCAGCTGCGAGAAGGCCCGCTGCCTACGCTGCGACCTGGAGTTCCCTCTGCACGGACCCATCGTCCCTACGGAGCTGGGTCAGCGCAACGTCTCCAACTACATGAACAGCATCATCGACAAGTACTACAAGAGCGTGGGCAAGAAGCCCTCGCGCTGATGTATTGTTTGTCCCTCAATCCTTCTTCCCGTACTTGGACCAGATCTCGTGCCGGTAGAGCGTGCGCCCGTCCTTGGAGTTGATGTTGAAGAGGCAGAATGGAATCAGTCTGCCATCCGGCGTCACGGTGTGAATGCAGCAGTTGCACAGCCTTTCCGTTTCCACGGTCCAAGCATCCTGGAAGGCCATAGTGCTCACGGTCAGATAGCTGGTCTTGGCCCGCTCGATGAAACTGCCCCAAGTGTTCTCTTCCGTTTCCGGTTCGCCCATCTGCTCGTCGATGAACCGCCAGAGATCGGACACCTCCTTCCTTGTCTTGGTGGCGATCTCCTTGGTGTCCTTGGGCGGTCCCATGGCCCTGTGCGTCAACGGGAACAGCGAACCATCCTCCATCAGCACGGACATGGACTTGGCGTCGCAGTGCACGTTCGAGCAGGAGGTGGGGATGAAGTTGTCCGCTCGCAGTTCGCCCTTGGTCTGCTTCTCTATCTCCCGCAAGAGGTCAGGAATGGTGATGCGGTCCTTGTTGTCCGGGTCGATGGGATAGCGGCCGAAGTAGCTCATTGGCTGGAAATGAATGCCTTTGACGGTGGGGATCCACTTCTTCGCGAACTGGATCACCTCCCCCACCTTGTCCTGGTTGATGTTCGGCGAGACTACCGTCACCAGGGTGATGCCCATGCCCACCTTGGCGCAGTTCTCGATGGCCCTGAGCTTTGGTTCGAGCAGGTCCTTGCCACAGGTCTTCATGTAGATGTCCGAATGCAGCCCATCGAAGGAGAAGTAGAGCGAGTCCACGCCCGCCTCTTTGATGGATCTCAGATACTCGATGTCCTGACCGAGGCGCACGCCGTTGGTGTTGACCTCGATATAATCGACCCCCATCTTCTTTCCCATGCGCACGATCTCCGGCAGGTCGTCGCGGATGGTCGGTTCCCCTCCCGATATCTGGATGCATATAGGGTGAGGCACATCAGAAACGATGGTCTCGTACATTTTCTTGATTTCTTCCAGGCTGGGGTGGAAGCGGTATCTCTCGTTGGCGCTGGCGAAGCAGATGGGGCACTTAAGATTGCAGGAGTTCGTCACTTCGAGCACGACGATGCAGGTGTGCTGCCGGTGATCCGGGCAAAGGCCGCAGATCTGGGGACATTCCCCGCTCTCCTTGACCGCGTACTTGGCCGGCCGAGAGAACTCCGCCTTGTAGCGCAACAGGTCCTTGTAGTCCTCGACGCCCGTCCAAATGAGCACCTTGAATTCGCCGTGCTCAGGACAGGTCTTGACCAGGTAGATCTTGTCGTCCTCCGCGATCTTGACGGCGGGTATGGTCTTGAGGCACTGTGGACAAAGGCTGTTGGTCTCCCCTATCTTTTCGCTCATGCTAGGCCACCTGGGAATACACTCCGAACGACCTCGATTCTATTCAACCTTTCGCGTAGCGAAGCGGAAGAATGGAAATGCTACGCTCGAGAAAGAAAAAATGAAAAGTAGGATAGAAGGCCGCGTGAGCGGCCTTGGAAGTGTTTATGCCTTCTTCTTCTCGAAGAGCCCTTCGGCAGCGGCCAGCGTCTTGGTGGCGAGATATTCCTCCACCCAGGCGTCGTTGCACTTCGTGCAAACGATGGCGGGACCGTTCCTGGTGACGTTCATGTACGTCATCTCCACGGTTCCGGAGCCGGTGAGCTGCCCGCAGCCCGCGCAGGTCCACTCGGTCTTCACTCCCGAGTTGACGATCTTGCCGAGCTTCATGCGGTGCGAGTAAGCCGACGTCACGTTGGCGTGGGACTTGAGGATGCCCTTCTCGATGCCGTAGTCCGCGTAGATGGTCACGTTGTTGACCACCTTCTTGGCAAGTGATCTGTTGGTGGCTTTGTTGATGACCTTCTTGTTTGCGGATTCGGCGCTCTTGACGACGTCCTCTACGTCCGCCTCCTTGAGGCCCCTCTTGCCGAGCATTTCCTTGACTGCATCTGTCTTGACGTCCATCTAGCTCACCTCACCACGTCCCGTAGGTACCGAAGTCCCTCGCCGCCTTGACCATTGCCAGCATGTTGCCTGGCAGTGTGTACGGTGGGCATTCGCACGCGTTACCCAGGATGTAGCCCTTGGGCGAATCGCGGCCGGCCAGGAGCTGCTCCTTGGCCTGGTTGTAAACCGCCATCGGGTTGGGGTTGATCATGAGCTTGGTGTCGACCGTGCCCATGACGGTTGCCATCGGTCCGAACTCCGACTTGAGCAGGGAGGACGGGAAGACGTTCTTGCCCTTGTAGCCGACGTGGAACACGGTGAACGGAGACCAAATCAGGTTTTCCTTGAACACCTTGTAGTCCGTCTCGTGGTTTCCGCACAAGTGATAGAAGACCTGCGGCCCAGCGCCCTTTCTGAAGCACTGGTCGACGTAGTATCTCATCATCTTGGCGGAGAACTCCTCAACCGTCTCATCGGAGAAGATATCGTTGTTGGCCAGCACGGACCCGACGATGAGCATCGCCATGCCGTACTTATCGGCCAAGCCTGCCGCACCGTTGACAGAGGTGTCGGTGTAGATCTTGACCAGCTTCTTGGCCGCCTCTGGCTCCGTGAAGGTCCACATGATGAAGTTCTCCACTCCGACCAGCTCGGCGGCCGCGCCGACCAGGTCGAAACCATAGGAGATCGGAACGAGCGTCATGGGCAGGTTCTTCTGCACATACTCGTAGATCCGATAGAACTCCATCTGAGTGAAGTTCTTCTTCAGCTCTTCCTTGTCCATCACCCTGAGCTTGTCAACGTCGCCCGGCTCCTTCAGGATCGGCCCCGTGGAAATCGGTGGCAACGTTTCTTTGTACTGCAGTTTCAGCCCTAGCTCCCGCGTCCATGGCATGGAGTAGAACCAGTGCGTCACTGGCAGTAGGTCATACAACTGCGAAATATAGCCGACGCAGTGTATTCCCAACTCAGGCTTCTCGTAGAAGTCCCTTATGGTATATCCACATGCCACGGCGGCGTGGGACAAAATGATCGGGTCCACGTCGATCCTGTCATGCGGGTTATCCACGAAGGGGCTTGCGAACCGCTTGGTGGCATTTCCATGCCACTTCAAGTCCATTGCTGGAAACAGCTCTTCGTAGCCCATTTAGAATCCCCGTCAGGGAGTGTACTTGTTGATATATAACCCTTGTTGTGGCGCTCTTGCAACATCGTTTCACTGATATGCATAAAGGGGCGTTAATGTGATACTTCCTCTCATAATGTGCTTCGTTCTTCACATTTTGTTGCAATTTACTGTCAACTACGTTGCACAGAAAATGCAAGCAAGAGTTTTCATCTCTGGGTGTAGGGTGTTAAGTTGCTAGGTCTTCCCGCCCTCAAATTCTCTCGAGGGCGCACATCACTTCTTCGATGCCATCTCCCTCTTCGTTTCATCAGAGCCCAGTAAAAGGTCATCATCTGCGAATTCACAATTCGGCACTTCCGTGCTAATCGGCCTTGACCTTTTCAGTTTCTTGAGGGCCACACAAACCACGAAGATGACCATGCTGATGAGGACGATCGCCCCCCCGCTTGCCACATCAGCCGCGAAGGAGACGATGAGGCCGAGCACGACCGCCAGAAGCCCGAGGACCATGGCAGAGAGCAACGTGCTCCGGAAGGAGCGGGAGAACTGCATGGCCGAGGCCGCGGGAGTGATGAGAAGGGCGGAAACGAGCAATGAACCGACGATCTTGATGGAAACGACCACCGTCAAGGCCACCAGTATGTTGAAAGCGAGCTCGAACTTCAACACCGGGATGCCAGATAATCTCGCACCCTGCTCGTCGAAGGTCAGGAACATGAGCTCCTTGTAGAATACCACCACGAACACCAGCACCGCTACGGTCAACGCAGCGATGAAGGTCAGGTCCTGAACGGAGACGGTGAGGATGGAACCGAAAAGGTAAGCGAACAGGTCGACGTTGAAACCGCCAGCTAGGCTGGCCAAGACCGCTCCCAGAGCGAGACCGAAGGAGAAGATTAGGCCGATGGCCGTCTCCGAGTAGACGATCTTGCGCTTGTTCAGGAAGTAGATGACGAACGTGCCCGCGAGGGAAAGGAGAAGTGCGGTGAAGAGAGGGTAGATGGCCAGGAAGAGGCCGAGGGCGATGCCTCCGAAGGAAAGGTGAGAGATACCCTCTCCGATGAGCGAGGAGCGCCGCAGCACGATGAACACGCCCAGGATGGAGCACAGCAGGGCGGCGAAGATTCCGCTGAGATACGCGCGAAGGAAGAAATCGTACTGGAACACCCAGAACAGGCCCTCCAAACCGGCCATGTCACTCCCCCTCGCAGGTGCTTTGGTCGTGATGGAAGATGAAGGTGAAGTGGTGGCCGTAGGCCTCTCGGAGAATGGGCGTGGGGTCGGTTGACGAGTTGATGTCGGTCACGTAGACCTTGCGGTTGACGACCGCCAGCTTGTTCGCCTGGCACATGACGCCGGAGAGATCATGCGAGACCGTGAGGATGGTCATGTCCTCCTGGCTTCTGAGGTTTCGCAGGATCTTGACGAACTGGTCTTGGATGCAGATGTCCAGGCCGGCGGCCGCCTCGTCCAGGATAAGGAGCCTGGGCTTGCGCACCAATGCCCTAGCGATGAAGATGCGTTGCTTCTGTCCGCCCGAGAGTTCGCTGATCTTGCGTTCGGCCAGCTTCGTTAGGTCAACGAGATCGATGGCGCTCTGCACGTCCTCCCAATCCGAGTCCTTGAGCAGTCGTCCCAGGTTGGACCTCCGAACGCAGCCCAGGGCCACTATCTCCCTCACGGTCGCAGGGAATATCGGATCGAACTGGATGGCGTTCTGCGCCACGTACCCGATCTTCTGGAAATCGCGGAATCCGTTCAGGTCCTGCCCGAACAGCCTGACGCTCCCCGAGGTGATCGGTACGTTGCCCAGAAGGGCGTTCAGGAGCGTGGTCTTGCCGCCGCCGTTGGGGCCGACGATGCCTACCACATCCCCCTGCTCCACATCCAGGCTCACCCCTTCTAGCACGGTCAGACCGCCAAAGCGCACCTGTAGGTCCTTGATCTCCACCACCTTCTCACTCAAGGGCTGACCTCCAGTCCGGTCCTCAGGTTCTTCAAGTTCTCATACATAATCTGGAAATAGTCCATGCCAGCATGCACACCCGTCCTGCCGTGAACGCCGTCGAGCACCAGCACCTGCGCTCCCGTCTCCGACGCGATGGTGAGCATGACCGCGTCCGAGAATATCGGCTCCGAGAAGACGTAGTGCAGGTTGAGGTTCCTCACCAGGTCGGCCAAGGCCGCGAGGTCCGCAGGGCTTGGTTGCTGATCGCCGCTTATCCCCACGGCGGCATGCGCCTGGAAGCCGTAGCGGTTGGCCAAGTAATCGAAGCCCTCATGAGTGGTGATGATATCGTTCTTGGTACGGTTCTGCAGACCGTCAAGGAAGGCGACGTTCAGCTGATCCAACCTGGACTTCAAGAGGTCCGCGTTCGCTTGGAAATAGGCGGCGTTCGCAGGGTCGGCCTCCAAGAACCCTCTCAATATGTTGTCCACCTGCACCTCGGCGCTCAGAGGATCGAGCCAGAAATGGGGGTCCATTCTCGTCTGGGAAGGACCGGACGGAGAGACCAGGCCGACACTGGTGTCCACAATGATGTGCCTGGTGACGAGGGAGGAGATGAAGCTTTCCGCCCAGGGTTCGAAGCCCGCGCCGTTGTAGATGAAGATAGAGGAACGGTCTGTGCGGATGATGTCGGATGGTCGAGGGTCCCAGGCGTGTGGCTCGGTGTTGTCGGGGATGAGCTGCCCCACCTGCGCCTTATCTCCACCGATCTGGCTGGCGAAGAAATGGAGAGGATAGAAGGAGGTCATGACCTGGAGCTTTCCCGAGGCCGTTTGGGGAGACCCCACCAAAGAGAAGCCCAGGGCGCCCCCTATCACGATCAAGGCCGATAGCGCCACCGCTAATGATAGGTCCTTACTGCTTCTTCGGTTCCTCATCTCTGATGAGGCCAACAGTTAATAACATTTATATGATTTGTTATTAAACAAATGCGGTCCAGATATAAACCGGATAATAACAAAGAGCCCTACCCGGCCGCTGGTTTCTCCCGGTCGAAGGACTATTGTTCTACCACTGGATATCCCGCCGCCTTCCAGGCGTTCACGCCTCCGATGACTACGGCAACGTTGTCATAGCCTTTCTCTCGTAGCAGCGCGGCCGCCATGCTTCCCTGGAATCCTACACTGCACATCGAGGCGACCGGTCGGTCCTTCGGTATCTCCCCCAGATGCTTCTCCAGATCTCCTACGAAGATATGCTTAGCATCTTCGAGATGCAGTTCCGCCCATTCGTGGTGAGGACGGGGGTCGAGCACGAACACATCCTCCCTGGACATCAGAGCCTTCAGCTCGTGGACGTCCATGGTCTTGGTGGATTCGTAGGGGAGGCCTTCGCGATACCACTGCACCATGCCCCCTTGGAGATAGCCCTGGATGTTGTCGTAGCCGATGCGCACCAGCATTCGCACCGCTCTCTCCACCTGTTGCTGGTCCTCGACCACCAGTAGAAGCGATCGATCATAGGGCAGCAGCCAGCAAGCGTAGGCCGGCAGGCCGTCGATCCAGATGCTCGATGACCCTTTGATGTGCGCGCCCGCATAGCTGTGCGGCAGGCGCGTGTCCACCACCACCGCCCCGCTGCTAATGGCCTCTGCGAATTCCCCGGGCACCAGGGGCTGGGGTACCGGCAGTCCGGATAGCGGAAGATGCCTGCGCTGGTTCATGATCTCCATTTGGCTGAAATAGGGAGGCCGTTCTAGTATCTCTTTCATCTTCCGTTCCACGAAAGCCTCCTTCGACAGCCGGACAAGCGGATTCTGAGTTCGCTCCAGGCCGATGGTGCTCGTTGCCCTATCAGCAATGTCACCACCGCAGACCGAGCCCGCTCCGTGGGCGGGGGCGATGATGCAACCATCCCCCAGAATGAGAAGGCGCTTGTGCAAGCTGTCATAGAGCATCTCCGAGAGCTTGCGCCTGTGCTCCGGACCGAGCAGGTCCGTCCTTCCCACATCGCCCACGAACAAGGTGTCCCCGGTGAAAGCGAAGACCGGTTCGCTTCCCGCGCCAATGTCTCGAAGCACGTAAGACATGCTCTCGTAGGTATGGCCAGGGGTATGAACTGCTTCCAGCTCCAGATCCCCGAAGCCCTGTCTCTGGCCGTCGGACAGCACCTCGCCGTATTCCCAATCCAGGCCAGGGCCGTGAAGCACCTTGGCCCCTGTGAGCTGCACCAGATCCAGGGAACCTACGGCGTAGTCCTCGTTGCGGGGGTCTCGAAGATGTGCGTGATCCGCATCCCTTCTCTATTCGCCAGGTCCACATACACCTGGCAATCACGCCGCGGATCGACGACGAATGCCTTCGCCCCCGATCCCGCCAGGTAAGAGAAATGGGCCAAACCCTCGGAAACGATCCTCTCCAGGAACATGCTCTATCTCCAGCTAGCGACAGATGTGAAAGATGGCAGCTTCACCGCTAAAAGGATGTTGCCGGATGAACTAAGATATGCGATACGTGGCAAAGATTCAAGAAAGCGAACCGTATGCATTGTCGGAAAATCGCAGCTAGGAGAGTAAGCCCATCAAGCTGTTGCTGTCCACACCCCCGGGAAAGACGACGGAGAAGTGGCCTCCGCTAGGTCTCTTGTACATCGCCTCCAGCTTGAAGGCCGCCCGGAAAGACGAAGTGGCCGTGATGGACGCTTTCTGCGAGGGATTGTCCAGGGAGGAGCTTGTCGGACGGATGGTCCAGGAGGCCCCGGATGTCGTGGGCATGAATTGCTCCACCCACACCTTCCTGGAGGCCATCGGTACGCTCAAGCAGGTGAGCCAGGCACTACCGCGAAGCAAGATCGTGCTCGGCGGCTACCACGCCACCTTCGCCTCGGACATGATACTGCGCGACTATCCCTTCGTCCATTGCATCGTCAAGGGAGAAGCGGAGCATGCCATCGTCAAGCTGTTAGGTCATTTTGAGAGAGAGGAATCGCTGGACGACGTGGAGGGAATAAGCTACCGGAAAGAGGGGCGGGTCCACAGAAACCCCATCTCATTGGTGGAAGACCTGGACGCGCTGCCGTTCCCGGACCGTTCTCTGTTGTCCAATGTGCGGTACGGATACTCTCACGAGGGCATCCCTCTGACCTTCGGCAAGTTCACCACCATCTCCACGTCGAGAGGTTGCCCGTTCATGTGCACCTACTGCTCCTGCGCTGCCTTCTCCTTGAGGAAATGGAGACCCCGCAGCGCGGAGAACGTGGTCCAGGAGATGGAGATGCTGCACGACCAGGGATTCAAGAACTGCGTCATCGTGGACGACAACTTCACGCACAATCCCAAACGGGCGGAGCGCATCTGCCAGCTAATCCGCGAGAAGGGCATTCATATGCAGTTCTACTGCGAGGGCAGGGTGGATTCGGCCAAGCCGGAGCTGCTGCGCACGATGAAGAAGGCGGGCTTCAATGTCATCTACTTCGGAGCGGAGAGCGCCTGCGAGAGGACGCTGGAATTCTATAAGAAGCATATCACGGTGGAGAAGACGCGTCAGGCCATCGACAATGCCAAGAAGGCAGGAATGCTGGTCATCACTGGCTATATCATAGGCGCGCCCATAGAGACGAAGGAGGACATCCAGAAGACCATTCGTTTCATCCGCGAGACCAGGCCACATGCGGTGCAGGTGAACATCCTCGACTGCCTCATCGGAACAGCCATTTGGACTGACTTGGTGCAGCAGGGAATGATCAAGGAGGACGACTGGCAGACCAACCACCGCATCTATGAATACTTCGGAGACGGTCTGAGCAAAGAGGAGCTGGAAGCTCTGGCGAACGAGGGCTACGCTCAATGGCTCAAGGGATGGTGGAGCCGGGAAGGAATGGGCGACCTGCTGAAGATCATCCGGTCCAACCAGACGGCGAGACGCATCATATTCACCAACCTCCTGAACCCGGAAGTGCGCAAGCGGTTCTCCGAGGGCATGAGCGCGTACAGAAGCAAACAGTAGAAGCTAGCAGAGAAGCGCTGACCGGCTCATCGGCGTCTCAACCTTCACTAGGGAAACGCCTAGAATCCGCTTCCGCATCTATCCTGGATATCAGTCGGCGCAGCTCCTCCCCCTTTCGCTTCAGCTCTGCGTCAGTGATGGTGGAAGCGCGGGGACATTCATCATCGACCACGATCTCCCCGTCCTCGGTGATGTTGACCGGGTAGATGGCACAGCCCCGGGGCCGGAACGAGTATGTTCGGCACCGTTTCTCCACCTTCACGAGAAAGAAGCAGGCTCCATTGACGTTCCGCAAACGGATGATCCCATCCTCACCTTCCTCGGCGAATTCCTTTCTGGAGAAGCCTCGAGCCTCCAGCCGTTGGATGTCCTCCATTGAGAGTTCCATCCTTGTTTCCAGGCAGCAGCGGACGCAACGGGAGCATTTCATGATATGCAGAAGGGCAGAGAATGCACGTTCATCAACCTATCTCGGAACCGAACGGACCGCCTTTTCCGCGAGCTCAGGGCCGCGCGCTTGATCCCCTCGGCGGTATGCGGGATCGATGTGCACGACCTTGCCTCCCGCCCTTATCCAAAACCAGGAGGTACCTTCCGAGACCCAGGTTATCTCCACGCTCTTCTCCCCTTGAACCAAGCCGCTCGCGTGCTGGCTAATAGAACCTCGGGCGACCATCCTATCGCCCAGAACCTTGCCGTTTTGGAATCCTCTAAGTACCTGGAGCAATGATGCAAACGCGGTGTTCCAATAACATCGTTCGATAAAGAGAAATTGCAGAAGGCCACTTTCGGCGCAGGATGCTTCTGGGGAGTGGAGGCTGCTTTCCAAAAGGTTCCTGGTGTATTGTCCACAGCCGTCGGCTATATGGGAGGTGACTATGACAGCCCCACCTACAAAGACGTCTGCTCCCACAAGACCGGGCATGCCGAGGTGACGGAGGTGGTCTTCGACCCTGACAAGGTGACATACGAGAGACTGCTTGACATTTTCTGGAGCATCCATGACCCGACCACCTTGGACCGGCAGGGACCGGACCGAGGCTCGCAATACCGTTCGGTCATCTTCTACCACGATGAGGGGCAAGAAGAGCTGGCACGTGCTTCCAAAGAGAGAATGTCTCGGTCTGGCAAGTTCCACAAGCCCATCGTCACGCTGGTCGAGCCGGCGAAATGGTTCTGGATCGCCGAGGAATACCACCAGAAGTACTTCGAGAAACACGGCGGAGGAAGCTGTCATGTTCAGTGACAATATGAGATCAGGAAGGAGGTGATGTGAAACATCTTCTGGAATCGTCCCTGCCCTCCCGCGACTTGATGCCGTCTACCCAGGACCGTGGCGTGTACGATTGTCCCGACTGCTGGTAGAACCACACCGGGGATACTAACGATCAGGGCCCACTCTCCCCGATGCTCCCGATAGGCCGAGTGGAGAGTGCATAGCCATTTGAAAACGATTATCACCCAACGAGACCCTGCGATTCCTTGAGATCATTGATGAATCGTGGCAAGTTCTGTTTGAAATCATCAGGGAAATCGTGGTCCATCCCCTTCGCGATGTCGTAGCGACTCACGACTCCGGCGCGGTCAAGCATCTTGGCGAACCTGTTCGAACTCTCAAAACAGTCGGCGTCCTTGTCTCCGCAGATCACATGACCTCTGATGCCCTTGTTTCTCAGTTTGACCAGCAAAGGTTCCCAGACGTCGATCTCTGGCAACCATGGCCCGACGAAGAGGAAGCCTTTGACGTCGACGACGTCGTGGAGGATCGAGTACAACGCCAGCCTTGCCCCGGCCGAGAATCCGCCGATGATCGTGCTCTCTGGATCTACGTCATATGTGCTCAGGATCCTCTCAACGTGCTCTTTCAGTTCCCTGGCACCCTTCTCCAGATCGTTCCACACGAAGGCGTCTGAAAAATCGATCTGGGATGATTGGGGAAGCGCCAAGATGCAATCGGCCAGGACAGATGAGCTCCAGTTCTCTTCCGCCAGCCGCATGTTCTGCTGATTCCCATGCAGGGCGATGAACAGACGGGGTCTCTTGTCCCCATGCCCCTCGATTGGGTTGACGAGCTTCAGATCCGGCCTGGTGTTCCGTTTGGCTTCGTCCTCCCTTTCCTTGCATATGCTGACCAGCTGACGGAACCTCTCATCTCCGCCCAGAGGCCTCAGATCGTCGTCTTCGATCAGGTAGTCGTAGGAATACCAGAAGCCTCTATCGATGATGGCCTCTCTCATCAGCCCCAGTGCCAGATCATATCGCTTGGCTTGACTTGCCAGAGAGTATCGGAAATTGTAGACCTGGGCGACGTTGCCGTTCACCTTCTCGGAATTGCGCGTAATGAAGTCGTATGCTCCTGAGTAATCCCCCAGTCTGTACAATTCCAGTGTCCTATTCAATAACCGCTCGTAGGTTAGACCGCCCACGACCGCCCCCATTGAGATGCCAAGTATTTTGATTTCTCAGTTGCGTTTATCTGCGTTCGCCGTCTGCAAACCTCGCCATATCAGTCATGCAGATTGAAGGTCACAGGTGCCGGGGAGGGACGCTCATTTGGAATCTACTGGTAGACACACAACATTCTCATCCACATGCTAGCGCTAAGATCGTTCCTTTCTGAACCGCGGACGAATGGTAGTGCAACAGCCAATGCGCCAAACCAAATGAAACCCAGAAACGCCGATGAGGGCACCTGACTGCGAATATATAAGGCATTTCGGCCTATCATGATGCGCTAGCATTCGAACGGAGGTGTTGAACACGACGGCCAAGACCAAGAAAGGATTTGTCGGCAAGATCGAGAAAGATACAAAGAAGAATAAGGATTTCCGCCACGTACTATACACTGGCAAATACAGCCAGCTTGTTCTCATGAGCCTGAGTCCGGGCGAGGACATCGGTGAGGAGACCCACGATGACGTCGACCAGTTCTTCCGGTTCGAGGAGGGCAAGGGAATGGTCGTCATAGACGGGGTCGAGAACGTCGTCAAGGACGGATACGCGGTCGTTGTGCCAGCGGGAGCAAGGCATAATATCATCAATACCTCGAAGAAGAACGACCTTAGGCTCTACACGATCTATTCGCCGCCTGAGCATCAGGACGGAACTGTGAGGCGCACCAAGGCCGATGCGACCGCCAAGGAAGAGCATTTTGACGGCAAGACGACAGAATGAGGACGCGGAGCGCAAGGCCAATACTCCCTCGATCCTGGCGTCCTTACTCGCAGGGAAGAGGGGTCTTCCGCTCCTTCCTGCCGGTGCCATTTTCCTCTGCCCATTCTTCTATCCAATATACTACAACTAGGAAAATGGTGCGGGGGAAGCCCTCGCACCATGGGTAGCCGGTTTGCCATTAACGATTGTCAGACTGAGGGGGATTGACATGAATCCCTTCCATTTTCTTCTTTTTCTTCTACGACCCTAGTTGTCGGTCGATCATCTCCAGCTGAAGGCTCACGATGTTGAGCAGAGTGCTCTTGTACCAGGCATAGGGACCGGAATCTGGATAGACATGCATCATGATTTCAATCCCTTGTATACCCAATACAGGACCTCAGAGACTCCTAGAAAGATTCCGCCCGTGAAGTAGAAAATCGAGTCGAGTTCACGGTTGAAAAATTGGGCGATTACAAAGCCCAGGCCTAGAACTGCAAAGCAAGCAATGAACATCGCAATACAGTGGTTTCTTGCATCGCCAGAACTCATTAACCTCCAAAGCATAATGCTTTTTTGCGTCCCAGATTCCATATAACGCCACCATCCATAAGTGAATTAAGCGAGTACTCTATTAATCCTTTTAATATCCCAGAAAGACAGCCATATCTTACGATTCTAATCAGAGATCCTGACTGGCTCGATGCCAGATGTCAAAAATCCTCTGATTGACAAAAAATGTTGGGAACCTGGCTATGCTTAGTGGTGCGGGGGGAGGGATTTGAACCCTCGGACCCCTTCGGGACAGAATCTTAAGTCCTGCGCCGTTGGCCAGGCTTGGCTACCCCCGCCTGGGCAAGAAGATGCCCGCGGCGTATATCATCCTTTTCAGTTGAGACAGCCCAGCTCACTTCTTCAGCTTCTTGCCCAATCTCGCTTCAATCAACTCGTCTAAAGTGGGATGCCCGATCTCGTCCAGTTCGTAGCGCACGCGCACGATCGGCATGTTGACCTTGACCACCCGGCGCAGGTCCACCGGTGTGCCGGAGACCACGACATCGCAGCCGGAGCGGTTGATGGTCTCCTCTAGCTCCCGAACCTGCTCCTTGCCATAACCCATAGCCGGTAGTATGGCGCCCAGGTGCTTGTACTTGGCATATATTTCCGCGATGCTGCCTACCGCATGGGGCTTGGGATCGATGATCTCCGCTGCGCCGTAATCCTCAGCGGCTATGGTCCCGGCCCCGTAGGTCATCCCTCCATGAGTCACGGTGGGACCGTCCTCCACCACCAGCACTCTCTTCCCTTTGATCAGCGCCGGGTCATCGACAACTATAGGTGATGCGGCCTCGATGATGAGCGCCCCCGGGTTCAGCTTGGCGATGTTGTCCTTCACCGTGAGGATATCATGCCGGTCGGCGGTCTGCACCTTGTTGACGATGACCACGTCCGCCCTTCGGACGTTGGTCTCCCCGGGATGGTACATCATCTCGTGCCCTGGTCTGTGAGGGTCCGCCACCACTATGTAGAGGTCGGCAGCGTAGAACGAGGTGTCGTTGTTGCCTCCGTCCCAGACGATCACGTCCGCCTCCTTCTCCGCCTCCCGCAGTATCTTTTCGTAATCGACGCCTGCGTAGACCACGATGCCGTTGTCGATGAGAGGTTCGTACTCCTCCCTTTCTTCGATGGTGCACTCGTACCGGTCCATGTCCTCGTAGTTGGCGAAGCGCTGCACCGTCTGCTTGACCAGGTCGCCGTAGGGCATGGGATGCCGTACCGCCACGACCCTTAACCCCTTCGACTTCAGCACCCGGCAGATCTTGCGTGTCGTTTGGCTTTTCCCCGAGCCAGTGCGCACCGCACAGACGGCGATGACCGGCACCTTGGACTTGAGGACGATGCTCGAATTGCCCATGAGGCGGAAATCCGCTCCGTTGGCGAGCACGATCGAAGCATAGTGCATGACGTCCAGATGAGAGATGTCGCTGTAGGCGAACACCACTTGCTCCACGCCGAACTGCTTCATCAGCGCCGTGAGCTCGCTCTCCGAGTGTATCGGTATGCCATCGGGGTAGAGCTTGCCCGCCAGCTCTGGAGGGTACCTCCTTTCATCGATGTTAGGGATCTGAGCGGCGGTGAACGCCACCACCTCGTAGCGCTCGTTGTTCCGGAAGAAGGTGTTGAAGTTGTGGAAATCCCGACCGGCCGCCCCCATGATGATGACCCTGCAGCGCTTCATTCTCGACACCAGCCGAACCATGGGAGGGGGGCATATATGTGCATTGTGCGTGCCCTGCCATCGCTTGGCACCGGCTCGGCCTTATTATGGCAAGCAAGACGACGAGACCTATCGGGGCCTTCTATGAACGAATAGAATACTGATTGACGAGGATCGCCAATGTGTCGCACGGGCCAGGCTTCACGACATCCTCCGTTTCTTTGCCCTACGCATAGGAAAGAGGCATCGAGCCGGACAAGAAAGTATATTCTATTTTCAAGGTGTTTAGCTGAACGATGCCCTACAAGATCCCCAAGGCGGACGTTTTGGCCGAGGCGATCAAGGAGGCCCTTCGGGAACAGAGCACGGTCTTCTCTCAGAACCGCTTCACGGAGCTGGTCAATGCCAGCCTGAAGCGGGTGGACCTCGATTACACCGCCTCGGAGGTACGCATCCGCAAGGTGACGCTGGTCAAGAAACTGGCCAAGGTGCAGATCGAGACCCGGGAGGCGGAAGAGAAGTCCCGCCATGGAAGGTGCCCGGTGTGCGGCTCCAAGACCAAGCGCATCCAGAACGAGACCATCTTCGGTGGTTCTGTGACGGTGGGCTACAAATGTCGCTCCTGTCGCTACTGGACCGGGCTCTACCGGCGAGTGCCGACCCGGTACATCTTCTACGGCGAGGGCGTCAAGCCTTCGCAGCTCGAGCCTGGAGCGAACGTCACCCCCCTGGCATGAAGGTCGTGGGGAGGCGGAACAAGCCGAACAACGATTAAATACGACAGCCCGCTTTGTTTGCGAACATGTGCGAGTCAGCGGTGTTCTTGGAGGAGGAGGGCGAGGCCCGCAAGGTCATGGACGATGTCGCGCGCATCGCCATGGATGGCAAGGACGCGGTGTGCGTCAGCCTTATCGGCGAGAGGATGGTGCTGCAGGGCGTGAGGTTCAAAGAAGCAAACCTGCTCAGCCACGGCATCGTCTTCATGAGGGATTGAATGCCCCTCAAGATCGCCATATCGGGCAAGAGAGGGGTGGGCAAGACCACCGTGGCGGCGGTGCTCTCCAGGCTGTATGCGCGAGAGGGTCGGAAAGTGCTCGCCGTGGACGCGGACCCCTCGGCCTCGCTGATGGCCGCCGTCGGCATCCCCCCGAAAGAGAGGGAGAAGGCCAAGCCCCTGGCCTCGATGTACGATCTCATCGAGGAGAAGCCCGGCGCCCGTCCCGGACAAGGCCATGGCGGCATGTTCAAGCTCAATCCAAGGGTGAATGACCTGATGGAGAACTATTCGGTGGAAGGCCCGGACAAGGTAGAGGTCTTGCTGCTGGGCGCGATCAACACCGCGGGCGAGGGCTGCTTCTCTCCCGAGTCCACCTTGCTGAAGAGGGTCATGGACCACCTTCTGCTGGAGGAGGACGAGATTGTGATCATGGACATGGAAGAGGGTCTGGAGCATTTGGGGAGGTCCACCGCACGCTCGGTTGATATCATGCTTGTGGTCATCGAACCTGGGCAGAGGTCCATGGAGATAGCGAGGAAGATAGGGCAGATGGCCGCCGAATTGGGCATCGGAAGGGTGGCGGTGGTCATGAACAAGATCTCCTCTGAGGAGGAAGGACGGATGATGAAGGCGGGGTTGCGGAACAACTTCGGTCTGGAACCTGTGAGCACGCTTCCATATTCCAAGGCCTTGGTGGAAGCAGACCTGGAGGGAGCGCCCGTATTCGATGCGCCGGGAGCGGAGGATTTCGTCCTGGCGGTACAGAACTTGAGAGTCTGGCTGGATGAGGACGCACGCACGTAGATGCTAGTAAGATGCAATCAAGCCTTGATCGTCAAGCTGGGATAATTGAAAGAAAGGGGCGGTGAACCGCCCATAGATACGGAAAAGGGTTTCACTTCGCGCTCAGCTGCTTCTTCGCGACATAGAAGCTCACCGCCACCAAGATGGAGCAGAAGACGGCGAGCGCGGTGATGTCCAGCCACAGTGGGTTGATCGGGCTCGCGCTGTGGAAGACGAACGTCCTCGCCGCATCGACCGCCCATGTGAGCGGGTTGCAGTTCGCGACAGTCTGCAGCCATTGAGGCATGAAGGTCATCGGGAACAGCGCCGCCGAGGCGAACATTATCGGCAGGTTGAGCAGGTTGACGACCGCCATCAGCGTCTCCTGGTTCTCGATCGTTAGCGCGATGGATATGAACACTGCCGCGAAGGCCAAGGCCAGCAAGGCCAGCACGAAGAACAATCCCAGCAGGTCGACTACATTGAACTGCGGGCTGAGGCTCAATCCAACTAGACCGGGGATCAGCGTGAAGGCCAATGCTATGAGGAACACGATGATGGCCTGGACCATCGCGCGCACCATGGTTGCTGTGATCCTCGACAGTGGGACCGCTCCTCTCGGTATCGGGGCCACCTTGAGCTTTGTCAAGAAACCGAACCTGCGGTCCCAGACCAGAGAGAAGCCGCCGAACATGCAGGTGAACAGCGTGGTGACGGCAAGCATACCGATAGCCATGTAGGAGAAGTAGTTGGGCGCTCCTCCTAGTGCGCTGGGCGGAATGGGCAATTGGAAGGCCTGACCGAACAGGCCGAGCCAAACCACTGGCTGTATGAGGGTCATTAGGATCTGCACCCTCACCCGATACCAGTGCTTCAGCTCCCTGATGGTGAGCGCATAAGTCTCATGGAGCACCCTAACGCCTCCTCTGGTTCTGAATCGCTTGCATCCTGGCCTGGGTCTTGTTCATGGATCCAGCCTGCTCCGCGTCCCTAAGCGAACGGCCAGTGTACTCCAGGAAGACCTGGTCCAGGTTGGGACGATGCAGGCTGACGCTCGTAACCGTACCGCCGCCGTCGCTGATGGCTTTGAGAACCTGAGGCATCTCCCGCTCTCCTTTGAGCACCTTCACGCGGTACTCGCTGCCCTCCTTCTTCGCCTCGAGCACGCCTTCCATCGCCTTGAGCGCTGGAGTGAAATCCTTCTCGTCATCGATCGTCATCTCGATGACGTCCCCGCCGAGCGACCTCTTCAAGGTCTCGGGGGTGTCAAGGGCCATGATCCGACCGTGGTCGATGATCCCGATGCGGTCGCACAACGAGTCCGCCTCATCCAGATAGTGCGTGGTCATGAAAACCGTCATGTTATGCTTTTGCTTCAGTTCGCGGATGTGCTCCCACATCGTCGTCCTGGTCTGGACGTCCAACCCTAGTGTCGGCTCGTCCAGGAACAGGACCTTCGGTCGGTGGATCAGACCTTCGGCCAGCTCCAATCTCTTCCTCATTCCGCCGGAGTATGTTTTGACCATACGGTCCGCCGCATCTTCCAGCTTCACCAATCCCAGCAGGTTATCGATCCTCTCCTTGGCGTCCTGCCGGGGGACGTTATAAAGATCGGCCTGAAGCGTCATGTTCTCCCGGCCAGTCAGATCGTCGTCCACCGTCAGGTCCTGAGGTACCAGCCCGATGATGCTGCGGACCTTGGTAGCGTTCTTCATAACGTCGTAGCCCGCGACCATCGCCACCCCGCCTGTCGGCTTAAGCAGCGTGGTGAGAATGGAGATGGTCGTCGTCTTTCCCGCCCCGTTCGGACCGAGGAAGCCGAATATCTCGCCCTCCTCGACCGAGAAGGAGATATTATCGACGGCCAGAACCTCCGGACTGAACCGTTTGGACAGCTCTTTCACTTCGATTATCGCACTCATTCCTTCTGCGCTCCTTTCTTGCCTTCCAGTTTCCTCTCCAATTCCTCTAGCTCGCCTTGCATGGATGCCAGTTTGTTGAGATGCCGCTCCCTCACCTTGCGCAGGAAGCTCAGCTTCTCCTCAGGGGACATCCGGTCCACCTCGAACATGGCTGAGAACCCCTTCTCCTCAAAGCCAGAGGGGGACATCTTGGATAATGGGCTCGTTCCACGGATCTCCTTGGCCGCCCGGTCCAGGATCCCAAAGTAGCGGATCATGAAGTGGATGTCTCCGGGGACATGCCCGACGATGTCCTCCATCGTTTCCACGCCTTCCTTGGTGAGTTGGTAGTACTCCGTTCCGTCCCTCTTCTTGGTGAGCACCAGGCCGCGCTCCTCCAGCCGCTTCAAGGCGGGATAGACCGTGCCGGTCTGCGGAACCCAGATGTCCTCGAACTCCTCTCTGAGCACCTTGAGCAGTTCATAGCCGTACATCGGCTTGTGCCGCAGGAGTATGAGCATGATGGACTGGAGTGGGCTCACGCGTCCCGCCTTGGGTTGATGTCCCTTCGCTTTCGCTGTCATCCGATCACTTGGTTTCTAAGTAGATATCTACCTAGTTTGTCGCCACCTAATGAGCGGCCCCTATATGTATCTTGCTCCGACCAACGTCGCGTGCTCGAACCCTCAGACTCGAGCGCATCCAGATGCAAGGAAAGAGAGCATGACAACGTTTATCAAGGCAGAACGGATTCAGCGCCCGGTCGGATAATGCGCATACACGATTTCGGTCGGCTGCATGGCTCGAAGGTGAGGATTGGCGAGCGCATCGGCGCTCCCCTGGGTCTGGTGGACGGAAGCCAGGTCTTCAGCACTATGTTCAAGTACGAGCACGATGGAAAGACGAGCTACGAGATCGTCCTCTCCACCATCGGCCCTGAGAACTATCGCGAGATATGCACCGTCACCTTCCACATGCTGGATGTTCCCGGAGCCTGCGCTCAGGTGGCGAAGTTCCTGGGAGAGAGGAACATCGACATCCTGAACTCGGTCTCCTTGAGCATGATCTCCAACGTATGCATGGTGTGGAAGATGATGGTCGATCTCTCCTACTATGGCGACTCGACCGTCCTCAGGGAGGAGTTCGACAATCTCAAGAAGCAGCGCTCCGCCACCTTGGACAAGGCGGACGCCATGGTAGTAGAAGCGGCGAACATCAGTGACCGCTATGTCAAAGGGGTGGTAGCTCCTGGCTCTACCGTCAAGGTGCGTGTCATCAAGCGATTGCAGAAGACCCCGAGCATGATTCAGAACGGTGAGTTCACCATTCCGGAGGAGTACATGCGCGCGCTGGAGGGAGTGAAGGACGGCGACCCGCTGGTCATGGTCGCAGACCAGGATTCTTGGGTGCTCTCCGTGACCCCGATGGACCTGAAGGCCAAGCTGGCGGCCATGGACTTCATCATCCCTGACAAGCCAGGAGCGATATTCGAGATCGCCAGGGCCATGGCCGATCAAGGTATCAACCTGCTTTCCGTGTCGACCAAGGTGCTGGTCTACTACGACCGCATGTCCTTGAGCATCGTGGCGGACGCGAGCGGCTACGCAGGGGACCTAGGCACTCTGAAAGCGAAGACCGAGGAGTACATCTCCCGGCTCAAAGGGAAGTTCCAGCTGGTGAGTTTCCAGCCCATAGAATTCTAGACGGGATGAGGATGACAATCGTGCACCGCATCGTCCACCAGGGAGAGGTCGCGTCCACCAACGACGAGGCCAAGGCCAGAGGAAAAGCGGGGGCAGCTGAGGGATTGGTGATCGTGGCCGAAAGTCAGAGCGCTGGCAAGGGAAGGTTGGGCAGAACGTGGTCCTCGCCCCCAGGGGGTCTGTATCTGTCGTTACTCCTCAGACCGCAGCTCACCACCAAGGAGCTGCTGCGCATGACTGTGTATTCGTGCGTGCCGGTGGCCCAGGCCATCGAGGAGGTCACCGGCCTCCGGGTTCAGGTCAAATGGCCCAACGACCTGGAGCTGGAGGGAAGGAAGCTGGGCGGCATCCTCGTGGAGGGGGTGAGCAAGCTGAACCGGATGGACTTCGTGGTGCTGGGCATCGGCATCAATGTGAATGCCGAGCCGGCAACGGATCAGGTGGAGAGGGCAGTCTCCCTGAGAGCGGCCTCGTGCCACGAGGTAGACCAGGAGCAGCTGCTAGCCAGCATCCTACAGCACCTAGACCGCTTCTATTCTCGGCTCAAGAAGGGCGAGGTGGACGAGGCCGAGTACAAGCGCCGCTCCTCCGTGCTCGGCCGGAAGGTGGAGGCGAACCTTGGCGGAAAGGTCGTTCGAGGGAAGGCCTTACGGGTCCTGAAGGACGGCGGATTGGTGGTGCGGAGCGATGAAGGTCCGCTGGTGAAGCTCAGCTGGGTGAGCGAGACCACCCTGAGATTGCTCGAGACCGAGGAGGCGAGCCTCCAATGACAAAGCATTATTATAGAATGGTGAATTCATTTCGAGTGGCTGGAGCGTGCGCGTGATGCCGAGTGAGGAGGCGAACAGGGAGAGGAAGGAGATCCGCGAGCTCAGGGAGCTGAGGCGGAGGACCAAGGCTGGTGGGGGTAGCGAGAGAATCGAGAAGCAGCACAAGCAAGGCAAGATGACGGCCAGAGAGCGCATCGAGGCCATCCTTGACCCAGGCAGCTTCGTGGAGCTGGACGCCTTCCTCACCCACCAGAGCAACGCCTTCGGGATGGACAAGAACAAGATCCTCGGCGATGGGGTGGTCATCGGCCACGGGACCGTGGACGGAAAGCAAGTGTACGTGTTCGCGCAGGACTTCACCGTGTTCGCTGGCTCGGTGGGCAAGATGCACGCCTCCAAGATCTGCAAGGCCATCGACCTGGCGGCCAAGACCGGCTGTCCGGTCATCGGTATGTATGATTCGGGCGGAGCGAGGGTGCAGGAAGGCATCGATTCGCTCGCCGGCTACGCCGAGATATTCTTCCGCATCTCTCTTGCCTCGGGAGTGGTGCCGGTCATTTCCCTGGTGCTAGGTCCATGCGCCGGCCCGGCGGTCTTCTTCCCCGGTCTGAGCGACTTCACATTCATGGTCAAAGGCACCAGCCAGATGTTCGTGGTCGCGCCGGACGTCATCAAGGCGGTGCAGAACATCGACATCTCCATCGAAGAGCTAGGAGGAGCGGAGGTGCACACCTCGAAATCTGGAAGCGCGCACTTCGTCACCGAGGACGAGGCCGCGTGCCTGCGCAAGGCCAAGAAGCTGCTATCCTACTTACCATCCAACAACCTGGAAGGAGGGCTCCGCGTGCCGACCAAGGATCCCCCCGACCGGACGGAGGACGCCCTCAACGACGCCATCCCTGAGGACCCCATCAAGCCATTGAACATGCATGAAGTGATCGAGAAGGTGGTGGACGAAGGCGAGTTCTTGGAGGTCCAGGAGGACTACGCCAGGAACATCATCGTGGGCTTCGCTCGCCTGGACGGCATGCCGGTGGGCATCGTGGCCAATCACCCTTCGGTCCTGGCGGGCACCATCGACTCGCACGCATCCATCAAAGCGGCCCGATTCGTCCGCTTCTGCGACGCCTTCAACCTTCCCATAGTAACGCTGGTGGACGTACCTGGCTACCTGCCGAACGTGGAGCAGGAGACGCTGGGCATGGTCCGCAACTCGGCCAAGCTCATGTACGCCTACTGCGAGGCGACGGTGCCCAAGATCACCCTGGTGCTGCGAAAGGCGTTCGGCGGGGCATATTGCGTCATGGGTTCCAAGCACATCCGGGCGGACATCAACCTAGCCTGGCCTTCGGCGGAGATCGCCATAATGGCACCGGAGCAGGCCATAGACATCGTGTACAAGAAGGAGCTCATACTGGCGGACGATCCCCAATCGAAGCGTGAAGAGCTTGCCCAAGAGTATCGTCGCACCCAGGCGAATCCCTACACCGCAGCGGAGAAGGGATACATCGACGACGTCATCGAACCGAGGGAAACGCGGGCGAAGCTGATTAACGCCCTGCACACCCTAGAAAGGAAAAGGGAGACCAGACCGGCAAAGAAGCACGGCAACATGCCCCTGTGAGGTACGAAGGATGGTAAAGATCACCGATACGGTACTGCGCGACGCGCATCAGTCGCTCCTGGCCACGCGCATGCGCACCGAGGACATGCTACCTATCGCTCCGCTCATGGACGAGATCGGCTACTGGAGCGTGGAGATGTGGGGCGGGGCGACCTTCGATACCTGCCTGCGCTTTCTACGCGAGGACCCCTGGGAGAGGATCACCAAGCTACGAAAGGCCATGCCGAACACGCACTTCCAGATGCTGCTGCGAGGACAGAACGTCGTGGGCTATCGCCATTACTCCGACGACATCGTAGAGAAGTTCGTGAAAAGGGCTCACGCCCGAGGGATCGACATCTTCCGCATCTTCGACGCCCTGAACGACCCGCGCAACATGGAGACCGGCATGCGCGCGGCCAAGAAGGTGGGAGCGGTGGTGGAAGCCTCCATCTCCTACACCATAAGTCCGGTGCACTCCATCCGGGGATTCGTGGAGATGGGCAAGAAGCTGGAAGAGATGGGCGCAAACACCATCTGCGTCAAGGACATGGCTGGGCTCATCTCTCCGCACGACGCCTACGATCTGGTCAAAGGTCTGAAAGAGGAAACGTCCTTGCCCATCCACGTACACTCGCACATGACCTCGGGCATGGCTCAAAGCTCATATCTCAAGGCCATCGAGGCCGGGGCGGATATCGTTGATACGGCGATCTCATCGCTCAGCATGGGCACGTCCCAGCCCCCCACCGAGACCATGGTGGCCATGCTGGACGGGACCGAATACGACACTGGTCTGGACCTCAAGAAGCTAGCCGAGATCGCCGCCTACTTCATGACGGTACGCAAAAAGTACGGAGATTTCGAATCAGTGCACACGGCCATCGACACCGACGTGCTCATCTTTCAGATCCCGGGCGGCATGATGAGCAACCTTGCCACGCAACTGAAAGAGGCCAAGCAGGAGCACAAGATCCACGAAGTGCTGGAAGAGGTGCCCAAGGTGCGCGCCGATCTGGGGTATGTGCCTTTGGTCACGCCCACCAGCCAGATCGTTGGCACTCAGGCTACGCTCAACGTCATCTCCGGGGAGCGCTACAAACGCACGACCAACGAGACGAGGAACCTCGTCCGGGGGATGTACGGCAAGACGCCAGCGCCGATCTCAGCGGAGATTCGCAAGAAGATCATCGGCGATGAGAAACCGATAACCGTTCGTCCGGCGGATCTCTTGCCCCCCGAATTCGACAGGCTGGAGAAGGAGATCAAGATGTATGCGCGCAGCGAGGAGGACGTGCTCTCCTATGCTCTCTTCCCGCAGGTGGCCATCGATTTCTTCAAGGAACGAGTGCTCGCAGAGCAGGGCGCGAACGGCAGGGACCTGGCGGCCCTGGCCGCTTTGTTCGTGCAGCTGGCTGAAAGAAAGACCAAATCCAAGCACACCGGGGGCGAGGAGATGGACCTGTGGAAGCTAGCAGCCAGAAGAGAGTCCATCCAAGGTGGGGGGTGGCCGCTCTGAAGCTCCGCATCACCCTCAACGACAAGCAGCACGAGGTCCTGGTGGAGAAGAACGCCGGCGATTACAAGGTGGTCATCGGCGACTCGTCGTTCAAATGCATGCCCAAGGAGGGGGGAATGAACGTCAACGGCGAGTTCCTTCCCATCCAATTCGACGGTGAACTAGATGAGGGCGCGGAGGTCACCTTGGGCCAGAGGAAGATGAAGGTGCGCATCGAACCGATCATCGAACTGGAGAGGGCCGAAGGCTACAAGGAAGAGGAGGAGGGAGCAGCACACAAAGAGGCAGCGGGTGCTATCACCGCCCCTATGCCTGGAAAGGTGGTCAGCATCAAGGTGAAGGTGGGGGACAAAGTGCACCCCAACACCCTCGTTCTCATATTGGAAGCGATGAAAATGGAGAACGAGATATTGGCGGGAGTGAACGGCACCATCAAGGAGATCAAGGTGAAGCCGGCAGAGGCGGTGGAAGGCGGGAAGGTCTTAGTGGTCATCGAATGACCGTGCTTCAGCAACAGATGTGAGCGATCATACCGTCAGATTCCCAGAGGCGACATTCTGGACCAATGATCACTTAGCATCGATCATGGCGAGCAGGGACTTCGCATCTGCTTTCAGCACTCCAGCCTTTGGCAAGCGCTTCAGAAGCACTCGCCAGTGATCGTCCTCCTCGAACACCTGCCTCAGGATAGGGACCGCCTCTTCCAGTCGGCCGCAGTTCGCCAGTGTCACCCCATGCCAAAAGCGCATCTCCAGGTTCTCAGGGAACATCTCCTCGGCGGCGGAATAACAGCGCATGGCCGCCCGCATGTGCCCTTTCTCCAGCTCTTCGTCCCCCTGGTTCATCGATTCGTAGGCGCGGTGCATTTTGAGGAGGCGTTTGAGCTCAAGCAGCGGTTCAGGAGAATCATCTACCCGAAGATCGACGAGACGGTCTGTCCAGGGCCTGCCGGTCGAGCGTCCTCGGACCACCAACAGAGCGGCGGACTGTCTTCCTCTGATGTCCCCTCCAGCCTTCTCAGCCGCTTCCAAGGCGCCTAACGTTCTCTCTGCCAAGGGACCTCGCGCCTTCTCGAACGCCCGGGCCATGGAAGGCCAGACCGTTCTCCGGAGCATCATGTTCGCCTGCACGGAATAGCCATTGCCGATAATGTGCCCTGCCTCCGCGATGCAGGCCTTGCCCGTGTGGGCAGCCACTCGCCCCTTGGTGTCCAGGAGAGCAAGCTGTCTGGATTCCCTTCCTTCATCTGAGGGAAGGAGCATGTCCACCGCCTCCGCGGGACTGAGCCCGCTTCGCATGAGATCGAGCCCCTTCGGTCCAAAGGCCGGATTGACGAAGGCCTGGGTCGCCACCACCCCCACCCCGGCTTCACCCCAGGCGACCACGCTGCCCACGGAGAACCAATGCGATTGCACCGCCACACCCATGTCCCCCGTCTCATTGTCGATCGCCACGATGGAGTAGGTATGGACCGGTCGTGGACCTGTTGCCGTGGATTTGGGACTTACATCATTCGTTGTCATGGCTCCTTCCTCATCCACACGTAGGAGCGCCCTCGGATTAGAAATGAATTGTCTCACCTAGGCGTGGCGCGCCAGGTGAGGGGATGACTAGGCAAGGGCTTTTTATAAAGGTAAGCGCTTCGATTTCCTGCTTCGTTCAGCTCTAGTTTCTGGAGAAGGCAGAGATGGAACCCAACGGCAAGGTCAATAAGGAAAAGACGAGCGATCCCGGCGCCAAGCAGGGCATCGAAATCGCTTCCCAGCAACACATTGCCACCGTCCGGGACCGCTACGAGGCCATGCAGCCGCAATGTGGCTTCGGCGAGCTGGGCGTGTGCTGCAACAATTGCCTCCAGGGGCCGTGCCGCATCAGTGCCTTCCAGGGAAGGCCCAATCAGGGAATCTGCGGAGCCAGGGACTACACCATCGTCGCGTGGAACCTCGTCCGCCATATCGCTGGGGGAGCGGCGGTGCACTCCGGCCATGGCAGGCACATCGCCGAGACTCTGCTCAAGGTCATCCAGGGAAGCGTTCCCTCTTACTCGGTCAATGACCAGACCAAGCTTGAACGGTTGGCCAAGCGATTGAGCATCGATCCATCAGGCAAGGGGAAGGATGAGCTGGCGCGCCTGGTCACCGAGGAAGCGATCTCCGACTATGCACGTTTCGGCGCCGAGCCGCTCAAGTTCACCACTTCCACCATCACTGCCCGCCGTCGCAGGCTACTGGAGGAGCATGGCCTATTGCCGAACAACATCGACCACGCCATCTCGGACGTCATGCACCGCACTTCGCTCGGCTGCGATGCCAATCCCGTCTCGCTCATCTTCGCCGGAGTGGCATGCGCCATCGCCGACTACGACGGCATGCAGATCTCTACTGATCTCTCGGACATACTCTTCGGCACCCCGCATCTGGTACGCACCTTCGCCGATCTGGGCACTCCTAAGGCGGACGAGGTGAACATCGCCATCCACGACCACAATCCCGTCCTGAGCGAGGTGATGGTGGACGTGGCCCTCAAGATGGAGGAAGAGGCCAGAGAGGCAGGGGCCAAGGGCATCAACATCGTCGGCATTGGTTGCACAGGCAATGAGAGGCTCATGAGGAAGGGGGTGAGCATGGCCGCCAACTTCGCTTCCCAGGAGCTGGCCCTGGCCACGGGAGCGGTCGATCTTCTGGTCGCAGACCACCAGTGCATCATGCCTTCCCTGGCGGAGATATGCCAGTGCGTGCACACCGACGTGGTCACCACCATGATCAACGTGCACATCCCCCACGACACCCACGTCCAATTCCGCGAAGAGGATGCGGAGGAATCCGCCCAGGCCATCGTCGGAATGGCCATCGAGGCCTACAAGCGCCGCGACCCTTCCAAGGTTCACATTCCAAACGTCAAGTCAGAGGTAATCACCGGTTTCAGCCTGGAGCAGATCGAGGCGCTCCTCGCGCGCATCGTGCCCGAGGACCCGATGATGTGCCTCATCGATGCCCTGCAGAAAGGGCAGATCAGAGGCATCGCCCTCATGTCCGGGTGCAACAACCAGAGAACGGAGCAGGATCCGAGCCACATCACCATCGCCAAAGAGCTACTGAGAAATGATGTTCTGGTCCTGACCACCGGCTGCTCGGCAGGCGCTTTCGCTGAGAACGGATTCCTATCTAGCGAGGCAACGGAGAAGCATGCTGGACCGGGGCTGAAGAAGTTCATCCGCGACCTGGAGAATGCGAACGGCGTTCCCCTGCCTCCGGTCTGGCACATGGGCTCTTGCATGGACAACACCCGGGCCATGAACCTGGCTACGGAGATAGCCAATCACCTGAGGGTGGACGTGGACAGCATTCCTTTCGTGGTTTCGGTCCCGGAAGCGAATCACGAGAGGGCCGTCTCCTTAGGCACGTGGTGCGTGGCATTCGGTCTGGGAGTGCATGTCGGCATGGTCAACTACATTTGCGGGTCGCCCCTAGTGGTGGAGGTGCTGACGAACACCGCTGGCGACGTCTTCGGTGGGAAGTTCATCTACGAGCCCGATCCGACCGAGGCAGGAAAGAAGCTGCTCAACGAGATGGAGCGGCGTCGCTGGAAAATGAAGTGGTCCAACTCTTATGAGGTACAATCCGGACCTAGGCTCGAGAAGGATCGACTCTGCCAGATGGCCATCGATGGAGCGATCATCGCCACCGGCTACGCGAACCTGCTGCTCTCTCGGGCGATCGAGCGCTTCGGCTACGATCAGAAGGTGGAGTTCCCCGAGACCGGGTACGCTCTCCCGGCCATCCTTGCTTGGGAAGGCAAGGAAGTGCATCGCCTGGGCGATATGCCCTCAGTTCTGAGCAAGGCCAGGGGCATCATCAAGCACGAACCTACGATAGAGAACGCGCTCTTGGCCGGGGAAGCGACCATGGTGGCCGCGGAGATCATCGAGGCGCTGAAGTACTCGCGCAACGAGCGTCCATACGAGGGCACGCCGTATTGCGGATTCATCCCTGACAAGGTCTTGCGGGGATTGGGCATCGCCTTCGTGGACGACACCATCCCTGGCTGCGCCGTTCTGGTGGGGACGGCGGAAGACCCCAAGAAGCTGGTGCGCATCGTGCGCGACTGCCAGAGCAAGGGCATGCTCATCGTCGCCTCCTTCGACACCATCCGCCAGCTTCAGGATGAGGGCGTCAAGGTAGGACTGGACGTCATGCTCTGTCCCGTGGGAGAGTTCACCCAAGTCATACACGGTCTGAATTTCGCCATAAGGGCGGCCCTGACCTTCGGCAACGTGCAGCGTGGGGACCGCGAGCGTCTGCAGAAGTACCTGGCAAAAAGGCCTAAGGTCTTCGTGCTGCAGCTGGGACCGATAGACGCCATCAAAGCCGCGGTGGGGTTTGCGGTGCTTCTCAACGGCTCCCCGATCATAACCGATCAGGACGTGGAAGCTGTCCCAGACAAGCTCGTGTCCCAGCCCGAATACGACAAGATGGTGCAGACGGCCATCGAGCTGCGCAACATCCGGGTGAAGCTCGCTCCCGTCCAGATACCGGTGGCCTACGGCCCGGCGTTCGAAGGCGAGACCGTACGCAGGCCGGACACCTACATAGAAGCGAGAGGAGCGGCCAAGACCACCGCCTTCGAGCTGCTGCGCATGCTGCCCGAGGAGCAGGTGGAGGACGGCAAGATCACCCTCATCGGAAAGGATGTGGATGAGATGCCGGAAGGCGGCAAGACGCCCCTGGCGATCATCGTCGACGTCTACGGCAAGAAGATGCAGGAGGACTTCGAGTCCGTCCTGGAGCGGCGCATCCATCAGTTCATCAACTTCGCCGAGGGGGCGTGGCATACCGGGCAGCGGAACACCATCTGGGTCCGTCTCAGCAAGAACTCCGTTCACGCTGGCCTTCGCTTCCAGCATTTCGGCGACATCCTTGTCACCAAGCTCAAGGCTGAGTTCGGTAACATCATCTCCCGGGTGCAGGTGACCATCATCACCGACCAAGCGAGGATCGATGCCCTTCTTCCCGAGGCACTCTCCAAGCACAAGACCAGGGACGAGCGTCTGGCCGGGCTGACGGACGAGGCGGTGGACGTAGCGTTCAGTTGCTCTTTATGCCAGTCATTTGCCCCAGACCATATCTGCATCATCACCCCGGAACGCCTTGGATTGTGCGGAGCAATCAACTGGCTCGACGCCAAGGCAGCCAAAGAGATCTCGCCGACCGGCCCCAATCAGCCCATTGAGAAGGGCGAGGTGATCGATGCCGTCAAGGGGCAATGGAAAGGCGTCAACCAGGCCGTCTTCGAGCTTTCGCATCACAAGCTGGAGCGATTCAACGCCTACACCATGATGGAGGACCCGATGACCAGCTGCGGCTGCTTCGAGGTCATCGTGGCCATGACCGCCGATGCCCAGGCGGTCGTCCTGGTGAACCGAGAGTTCCCGGGCATGACCCCGGTGGGCATGAAGTTCTCCACCCTGGCCGGAAGCATAGGCGGTGGCAAGCAGACACCAGGTTTCATCGGCGTGGGCCGCAAATACATCCTGAGCAAGAAGTTCATCCCCGCGGACGGAGGGTTCCTGCGCATCGCCTGGATGCCCAAGGAGCTGAAGACGCAGATAATGGACGCTTTGAAGAAGAGAGCGGAGGAGCTGGGCGTGCCGGACTTCGTGGACAAGATCGCCGATGAGACGATCACCACCGAAGCCGAAGGGCTCGTGGAGTGGATGGTGAAGGTGCACCATCCGGCGCTAAGCATGCCTCCGCTGCTGCAGTGATTGGAGATGTCAACATGGTCGAGGTTCCGGTCCCCAAGGAGAAATGGAGCGGAAGGATAGGCACGGTCGCCCTGGGCAAGAGCAAGGAGCAGGGCGGAACGCGCTCACTCCCTCTCCAAGTCGGAGGCGAAGCGGGCATGCCCTTCCTCTCCTACGAGGCGCAGATGCCCAACCGGCCTCTCATCGCAGGCGAAGTGCTCGACCGGCCGGGCGAACTGCCGCTCCAGGTTGCGAATGAACTCGGGGACGTAGTTCAAGATCCGGCCGCCTGGGCGCGCAAGTGGGTGCAGAACAGCGGCGTCGATCTGGTGTGCCTGAAATTGCACTCCACCAGTCCGGAGGAAGAGAATCGTACGCCCGAAGAAGCGGCGAACATCGTGAAAGCGGTGCTCGAGGCCGTGGACGTCCCCCTTATCGTCTACGGCTGCGGTCACGAGGAGAAGGACGCCAAGGTCATGGAAGCGGTCGGGAACTTGGCCGCCAAGGAGCGAATACTGCTCGGACACGCCGAGGAATCGGCATACAAATCCCTTTCCGCCGTGGCCATGGCCAACGACCACGACATCATTTCGTTTTCGAATCTAGATATCAATCTGGCCAAGCAGATCAACATCTTGCTCACCGACTTCGGCGTGCGCAAGGACCAGATCATCACCGACCCGCTCATGGCATCGCTGGGCATGGGGCTGGAGTACACCTATTCCGTCATGGAACGGATCCGCATCGCCGCTCTGATGGGCGATGGCATGCTGCAAGTGCCCTTGGTCTGCGACACCTCCGTCGCCTGGAAATCCAAAGAGGCGATAGAGGAGATCGAGGGCCATGACGGCCTGAGGGATAGAGCCGTACTATGGGAGGCGACCACCGGGCTGGCCGCTCTGCTTGCCGGAGCGGACATCCTCATCGTCCGAAGCCCGGCGGCGGCACGCATCCTCAAGGACTCGATCAACGAGCTGAGCGGAGGGAAGTGAATGCCCACCGCCATCGAGGTCTTCAAGTTCCTGCCCAAGAAGAACTGTGGCAAATGCAACTACCCCACGTGCTTGGCGTTCGCCATGCAGATCGCCAACTCCAAAGCGAAGTTGGAGGATTGTCCATTCCTTTCGGACGAGGCGAAGGCGCAGTTCGCCGCCAGCGCCGCGCCGCCCATCCGCATGATCAAGTTCGGGACTGGCAAGAAGACAATCGAGATGGGCGATGAGACCGAACTCTATCGCCACGAGAAGAAGTTCTTCCATCCGGTGGCGTTCGCCCTGGTGATCTCCGATTCACTCTCCCAGGAAGAGATCGCTCAGAAGCTCGAGAAGGCCAGGAAGATGAGCTTCGAGCGCGTGGGCCAGGTACTGTGCTTGGACGCTCTGGCGGTGCGCAATGATTCCAGTGACCGGGAGAAGTTCGTCCGGGCGTCGGAGTTGGTGGCTTCGAGGACCGAGGAACCCCTGGTTCTCATCACTTCCTCCGCAGAAGCGATGAGGGCGGCAGCATCGAAGATCGCTGACAGGAAGCCTCTACTGCACGGCGCGGAAATTAAGAACTATGAGGCCATGAGCGCCGTGGCCAAGGAGCTCAAGTGCCCCCTGGTGGTACGCGAAGAGAAAGGTCTCAACGAACTCGCCGACCTGGTGGCCAAGGTCAAGGCTACCGGCGTGGAGGAGCTGGTGCTGGATTTCGGCGCCCGGGACATGAAGACGCTGCTGGAAAGGTCGTCCATCATCAGGAAGGTGTCCGTGAAACGGCTGTTCCGCGGGCTCGGCTACCCGATACTGGTCCAGGCGGGAGAAGGACAGCATGGAACGCTCATGGGCATGGTGGCGACCATGAAGTATGGCAGCATCGTGCTCTTCGATGAGCTGACGGAGGCGCAGGCCTTACCCCTGTTCGTGCTTCGACAGAACATCTACACCGATCCGCAGGTGCCCATCCAGGTGAAGCCGGGAGTGTATCCGGTCAACAATGCTAACGAGAGCTCGCCCATCCTCTTCACCACCAATTTCTCGCTCACATATTTCACCGTGCTGGCGGACATCGAGAAGAGCAAGGTGCCAGCCTGGCTGCTGGTCGTGGACACGGAAGGGCTGAGCGTGATGACCGCCTTCGCTGCGGGGAAGCTGACCCCTGAGAGCATGGCCAAGGCGCTGGAAGCATCCGGCGCGAAGCAGAAGACGAAGAGAGGAGAACTGGTCATTCCGGGCATGGTCACGCGCATGAGCGGCAAGCTGCAGGATGTGACCGGGCTCAAGATCATCGTAGGGCCTAAGGAATCGAGCGGGTTGCCGAGATTCCTGAAGTCGCTCTAGGACAACTTCGGCAGCCCAATCATACTTCAGGCCTGGCAACGTCTGGATGATTATGTGAGACTTCGGGGCGTGAAGGTGAAGACCATGACCAGAACGAAGCTGACGAGATCCAATGCAAGGAGCGACCAAGCGGCCAACGGCGAAGATGCTTTCTGACCTTCTATCTTCTGACCGCGCGCCCGCATGGCATCGGCCACCGCGCCCAGGATAAATATCGTTGCCACTATCCACAACAACATATCGAAGAAAAAGATGATGATCACACCAGAGACCCGAAAGACCGAAAAGACGAGCTCCCCTGCCAACAAGATGACGTAAAGGAGCGCAGCCGCTGCGAAGACGATCAGCCCTTTGCGGAAACTGACGGACGCATCCGACTTCGCTTCTGTCAAATCAGATCCCGAATGAAGAGCCCCGAGCTGGATAATAGTTATTTCGTGCGCCCTGATATCAAACGAGCAGCCACGCAATCTCGCCCACTCGCTTGAGCACCGCGTTCTCCGGGGCGATGCCGATCAGGGACTGGCCCATCGAAGCCGCTCGTTCCACTTCTGGGTCCTGAGGCACCAATTCCACGCGGTCGAATCCCGCAGAGCATATCAGCTCATCCAGCCCTGGGTCCAACGGCTTCTTTGCTCGATTCACGATAAGAAGCGAGGTGCCGACCTTGATCTCCATGGCCTTCGACAGATCCAGCAACCTCCTCGCCGTCTCCAATCCGACCTTGGTCGGATCGGACACGAGCAGCAGAACGTCCATGCTCTTGGTCGTTCGGCGGGAGAGGTGCTCCATGCCCGCCTCGTTGTCTATGACCACGTACTCGTAATCGTCCATGGCCATGTCCAGGAAGGTGCGCAGGATGTTGTTGATGTAGCAGTAGCATCCCTGCCCTTCCGGCCGCCCCATGGTGAGCAGATCGAACCCCTCCCCTTCCATCAGGGCAAGCTGCATCTGATAACGCACATACTCTTGCTTGCTTTGACCAGCAGGAAGTTCGTCCGCTTTTTTCAGCAGCTCCTCTCGCAGGTCGCCGATGGTCTTCTCCACCTTGACCCCGAGCTTCTCTCCCAGGTTGGAGTTCGGATCGGCGTCCACGGCCATGATGATTTTCTTTGATCGGTCATGGAGTGCGCGCACCAGCAGCGCGGCCAAGGTGGATTTTCCCACTCCTCCTTTCCCCGCCACGGCGATGCGGAAGCTCATGCCTCCTCCAGCTCGTTGCGCTTGCGGAACTCCTCCGAAAGGGAGACCAGCGTCCGTACGGTCGTCTCGCTCAGCTCTTCGCTCAGCCCGCCTAGGCCGCACTGAGGGGTCACGAGCGAGTTCTCCACGATCTTACTCCGGGGGATGCCCTTGGCCACCAGTCTTTCGATGGATGAATCGAATCTCTCCAGCAACGAGCCCATCGTCTCTGCGTTCAACGTCTCCTCGCTGTTCGGCACCATTCCCCAGGCGATGGTGCCCCCGCGATCGAGGAACGAAGTCACTTCTCCCGGATAGAGGGAGATGGTGTGACCGTAGCTGTAGGCGTCGAAAGACAGGATGTCGATCTTCGTGTCCAGGACCGTCGGCCAATCGGTATTGCCGCAGCAATGCAGTCCCTTGCAGCCTTTGGCCCCCTCGAACACCTCGTCGATCCAGGCCTTGACCTGAGAGGGGGATATGGCTGCGAACGGCGTGCCGACCAGCGAAAGCGACGGCTCATCCAGGAACATGATGGTCCGGGGGCATTTCTCCCGGAGCTTGGACTCTTGCCAGCGCAACATGAGGTTGAGGTTCTTGCGCACGATCTCGCCGTAGGCGTCGTCATAGATGACCGATTTGCCCGTGAAGTCGAAGACCTGCAGCCCCAGGCTCACCGGTCCGGTCACCTGGCCTTTGATTGCCACGGCCTCCTCCGGCATAAGGCGAGATAGCAGTTCATGCAGTCCGTGGAAGCTCTCCCGGGGAAGAGCGAAATGCTCCAGGTCCTCCGAGATCACCGCCTCGTAGAACTCATGAGGATCGTAGTTGGCGAGGTCGACGATGATGCGCTTGCCTTCCTCGTCGATGCGGGCGCCGGGCAGCTTGATCGAATACTGAGCGTACATGTTCTCCCTGAACCCCAAGGCAGGAAGCTGCGGCCAGTACGGAATGCGCTTGAGATGCCGGAGGACCAGGTCCACCGCCTTCGCTGGATCGTCATGTGGCAATGAGCCGATGCACAACGGCAGGCAGTTCCAGGACATGCTTCCCGCACATTCCGCTCGCATTTGATAAAGCCTTTGCCATTTTGCCTGACGTGGACCGCGAAGCCCTCCTAGGACCTCGCAACCGATCACTTCTTCCCTAGCTGTCTCGCCACGGAAGGAAAGCGTTCCAGGTCCGTATGCGGCAAGAAGGAAGCGGAGGAGAACTCGTTGAAGAAGAGCTGGGAGTTGCTCAGCTCGATGTAGGTCATGTCATCATAGACCTGCCTAGCCTCCAGTCTCTTCTCCGCTGAGAGGAGCGTCTGCACCGCGCCCGCCAATGCTCCGTTGCCGATGAACTCGAATCTGTCCCGGGGCAGATCTGGCAGCAGTCCGATGAGGATGGCGTTCTCGATCCCGATGTAGTTGCCGAAGCCGCCGGCTATGTACACGCGGTCGAGCTGCGAGAACTCCTTGTCCACGCTCTTGAGCAGCACGCTGCATCCTGCGTACAGCGCCGCCTTGGTGCGGATGAGGTTGGCGATGTCGTCCTCATGGATGACAATCTCCCGTTTCTTGGCCTTGCCCTGCTCGGCGAAGGCCACCACGTATTCCGGGCCTATCTCGGTCTGCCTGACGCGGGGCCACTTGCCACCCTGGATGCGTCCCTTGCGGTCCACCAGCCCGCAGCGGAACATCTGCGCCAGGAGGTCTATCAGACCGGAGCCGCACACGCCTAAGGGCTGTGCGTCCCCGATGACGCTCAGCTGCGTCTCCAGCTCCTCATCTATGCAGACCTTCTCGATGGCTCCGCTCATGGCTCGCATGCCGCAGGCCACCTCGCCGCCTTCGAACGCCGGTCCGGCGGAGGTAGAGCAACCCACCAAGAACTCCTGGTTGCCGAGCACGACCTCGCCGTTGGTGCCGACGTCGATGAGCAGGGCGAGTTCCGAGCGTCCATGCATTCCCGAGGCGATGACGTCCGCCGTGACATCCCCGCCTACGAAGCTAGCTCTGCCCGGAATGCAGTACACCAGACCCTCTGGGTGCATGACCAGGCCCGTGTCCTTCCCTCTGAGCAGGGGAGGCACGTTGGTCGTCGGGACGTAGGGATCATATCGGATATGCTTCGGTTCCAGGCCCAGGAACAGATGTATCATGGTAGTATTGCCTGCCACCGAAAGAGCGGAGATGTCGCAGTCGGCCACGAGCTTGGGCGCATTCGCTCTGGCGGAGAGCACGAGCTGATTGATCGTCTGCAGCACCTGCTCCCGCAGCTCCTCCAACCCTCCCTCCTCGGCGTAGGAGATGCGCGTGATCACGTCGTCACCCAGGCGCATCTGCTTGTTGTAGTCCGAAGCAGTGGAGATGATGTCCCCTTTCTCCAGGTCCACCAGAGAAAGTACCACAGTGGTCGTGCCGATGTCCAGGGCGGCGCCCAGATGGCAGCTTCCTTCGGGTAGGATGTCCAACAGCTCCCCGCCCAAATCATCCGCCGCCAGCAGCGCGTTCACCTTCCAGTCCAGATCTCTTAGCCTGCGGGGGAGAAGACGCAGCAGATCGACCGGCGGTCGGAGTTGACCCGCTTCCTTGCCTAGTGCTCTGGCCAGCCGTTCCAGGTCGCCAAGGTTGTCTTTTTGGCCCGGGTGGGGCAGATGCAACTCGAGCGCGCGGGTCATGGGCTCGAGCTTCTTTGGCCGGAAGGAAGAATGAGTGGTCAGTATCTGGCCCTCTTTCACCCTGGCTTCCTCTGGTACATGAACGGTGATATCCCCGGTGACGTAGGTCTGACAAGCGAGCCTATAGCCCTTTTCAATGAGCTCCTTGTCCAGCTTGGTGTCGGCGGCCATCTCCGCCTCGCCTTCCACGATCACCTTGCACTTGCGGCACTCCCCCTTTCCGCCGCAGGTGGACTGGATCTCCACTCCCGCCTTGGAGGCGGCGTCGAGAACGGTGGTGCCGCGAACGAACTCGGCCACCACGTGATCGGGAAGGAAGCATACCTTGAACTTCATTTGATGAAGAGCATTTTTCTGCCATTACTTAATGCTCTTGTCAGCGGCCAGGAAGTTGAACGAGGCTCAAGAGTACAATAGCTCTTATGCTCGGCGATGTGTTATTTCTTCCGATGCATGGCCATCTCGACGATGGACTGAGGGGGAACGGACGTTCCACCCGTCCCTTGCTCATCGCCCTCGCCATCACCCTCACGTTCGCGGTGGTCGAGCTCTTCGGAGGCTTCCTGAGCGGAAGCCTGGCCCTCATCTCCGATTCCGGCCACATGTTCACGGACGTCCTCGCTCTGGCCCTCAGCCTTTGGGCGGGGGTTGTGGCCATGCGCATGGCCAACGAGAAGCAGACGTTCGGTTATTTGCGAGCTGAGATCCTGGTGGCCCTGATCAACGGAGTGGGGCTTGGGGTCGTCTCCATCATCATCATGTACGAGGCGATCGCGCGCATCCAGAACCCGGTGGAGATCGAGTCCCAGCTAATGCTCCTGGTGGCGGTGGCCGGTCTGGCGGCCAACGTGGCCGCAGCTCTCCTGCTCCGTCGAGGGGCGAGGGAAAACCTCAATGTGAAGGGCGCGTTCCTGCATGTGCTGGGCGACATGCTCTCTTCCGTGGGCGTCATCGTCAGCGCGCTGCTCATCTACTTCTTCGGGCTGAGGATCGCCGATCCGGCCATCAGCCTGGTCATCGGCGTGGTCATCCTGTACGGGTCTGTGAGGATAGTCATGCAGTCCGCGTACATCCTATTGGAGTTCACGCCCGGAAACCTGGACCTGGCTGAGCTCAGGAAGGAGATGAAGATGGTGCCCGGAGTGGTGGACGTGCATGACATTCATGCTTGGACGTTGGGTTCGGGCGTCTACGCCATGAGCGCGCACCTTCAGGTGAACGACCAGCCGGTGAGCGCGTGCTCTTGCATCGTCAAGGACTGCGAACGCCTTCTGATGGAGAAGTTCAGGATTTCGCACACCACACTGCAACTTGAGTACGAAGCTTGCCAGGACGAGGTCTGCGTGTTCCGCCGACCCGTTGGAGCAAACGAGGAAGAGCACGAGCACTGAACGCGCTCTCTCGTCTCATTTCTTAAACCTGTTGCCTTCCTGGAACGCCTTTGCGAGCTGCGCTCCCACCGCATAGTAGCTGCGGTCGTCCGGAGCGTATATGAGAGGACGGATCATCTTGATCAGCCCATCGCCCTTCTTCTCTGCCAGCTCCTCCTGCACCTTAACGTCCTTTATCTCGCCGACGAATTGCGTGTGCAATCCTATCTCATTGGCGTGCAGCATCTCGCACTCCAGCACCAGGGGGAACTCCTCGATGTAGGGGGCGTTGACGAGCTGCGAGCGCACTGGGGTGAGCCTGGTGGCGGCGAACTTATCCTCGTCCCGACCGCTGACGGTGCCGAAGTAGTCAACCTCCGCAACGTACTGCTCGGATGGAACGTTCACAGAGAACGCGCCCTGCTCCATGATATTGCCATAGGAGTAAGTGGCCTTGCGCAACGAGATCGAAACGCAAGGAGGGTCGGAGCAACAGATGCCGCCCCAGGCTGCGGTCATGGCGTTGGGTTTTACCTGCTTATCATAGGTTCCGATCACTAGCACTGGCGTTGGATATAGAAGGGTGCGTGCGCCTAGGGACTTCTTCATCCGCTCACCTCGCCCCCGGATTGCCTGGAGGAATAGATAACGCTGAGCCCGATGAGCGACCCCGCGCCCATCTGGGTCTGAGACCTTCTTCCGGAGGACACTGGCTTGCTCTGAAGCTCACCTCGATCCTCAGTTACCAAGCGCCCTCAGATCACTGCACGACCTTTGCGGCCAGGCGATCGGCGATCGCCCGCTCTGCCGAGCCCATCTGCTCTTTCGAGAAGCGGCAGTTGTACTTGCTGTCCGGGACCTCGAATGTGAGCGCGGCTCCCATCAAGCTCTTCTTTAAGCTGATGCTTTTCACGTCCGAGTACGGGAAGTAGACGCTCTTGTCGTTCTTTGCCAGCATCTCCTTCAGAGACATCCCTTGGTATCCAACTCGTGTGTTCTCCGCCCGCTTCTGGGAAATGGCCTTGTTTATGAAATGCGTTGCTGGGCCTGCACTCACTCCCACCTTGGCCGCCCCTTCCACCACCAGCATCGCGATCCCGTTGTTGGTGAAAAATACGTCGTACTTGCGCTGCAAGCCCGCCATGCCCTTCGCTGCGTCCACATTCTCCAATGATTGCTCAATGACCTCGTTCTCTTGTGGTCCCACCATTTGAATCCCTGAGAAAGCATTCCTGCTCGGGGTATTGTTTTTTTCGTCGAGCGCGGGCGGAGCGCTCAATGTCTGAAGATCCTCACACCTGTGAAAACCATTGCCATGTCGTGCTCGTCCGCCGCCTTGATGACCTCTTCATCCCGGATGGAACCACCAGGCTGGATGACGGCGGTGACGCCAGCCTTGGCCGCCTCGTCGATCCCATCCCTGAAGGGGAAGAAGGCGTCCGAGGCCATGGCCGCCCCTCTGGCACCCTCCTTGGCCTTGTAAGCAGCGATCATGGCAGAATCCACCCGGCTCATCTGTCCCGCCCCGATGCCCACCACTCGCTCGCCTTTGGCTAGGATGATGGAGTTGGACCAAACGTGCTTGCACACCTTCCAGGCGAAGAGCATGGACCGCGTTTCCTCATCAGTGGGGGAGCGCTTGGTGACCACGCGCAGCGTGCCTGGGTCAAGAGGCTTCGTGGCAGCGGTCTGTACTAGCAGCCCGCCCTTCACCTTCTTCATCTTCAGCTCCGGCCTTTCATCATGAACTATGGCCGCTCCGGTGCGCAGCAGGCGGATGTTCTTCTTCTTGGTGAGGATGACGAGCGCCTCCGGCGAGTACTCGGGTGCGATGACGCAGTCCACGAAGTGCGATGCGATCTGCTCGGCCGTGGCGACGTCCACTTCCCGATTCAGCCCGATGACGCACCCGAACGCCGCCAACGAGTCGACATTGTAAGCGGTGATGAACGCATCCGCCAGAGAATCCGCGGAGGCGATGCCGCAAGGGTTGGTGTGCTTGATCACCACCGCCGTGGGTCTGTCAGGGAACTCCCGCAGCAGTTCAAGAGCCGACTCCAGGTCCAGGATGTTGTTGTACGATATCTCCTTCCCATGGAGCTTCTCGCTCCTGCCCACGCTGACGCCAATGGAGAAAGGATCGACGTAGAAGGCCGCCTCCTGCTGCGGGTTCTCGCCGTAGCGTAGATCGTAGGACCGCTCCATTCCCAGCGTGTAAGTGGAAGGAAAAAGCTCCGATGGAAAGACCTTGGCCAAGTAGGTGGAGATCATGGAATCGTAGACCGCCGTGGTCCTCAGGGCCTCGAGCATGAGCGCCTCATGCGTCTCCTCCTTCAGCGTGCGATCGTTGGCGCGCATCTCCTCCAGCAGCGGTTGGTACTTGGAGGGGTTGGTGACGACCGCTACGCCCTGGTAGTTCTTGGCCGCGGCCCGGATCATGCTCGGCCCACCGATGTCAATGTTCTCGATGATCTCGTCCAAGGAAGCGCCCTTTAGCACCGTCTCCTTGAAAGGATAGAGGTTCGCGACGACCATGTCGATGCGCTTGATCTTCAACTTCTCCAACTGCAGCATGTGCTCCGGGGAATCCCTCCGGGCGAGGATGCCCGCGTGCACGATGGGATGCAGGGTCTTCACGCGGCCATCCAACATCTCGGGCCAGCCAGTGATCTCGGAGATGCCGATGGTGCGAATGCCGCTCCGGTCCAACAGGGCCGCTGTCCCGCCCGTGGAAATGATCTCCACACCCATGTCCTTCAAGCCGCGAGCGAACTCCACCAATCCGGTCTTGTCAGAAACGCTGATCAGCGCCCTTTCGATCCTGGCCAAACGAAACGCCTCCGCATCATGAGGCATACTTGAGAACAGTATGCCGGAAGGATATTGCGCGTCTGAACATAAACCATTCTAAGCGTTCGCTTCGCAATCGGAGTGATATGTTTAAGTGCTGGCTCGCGCGTATATTCCATGGAGGTAAGTCGGTGGCGGGCGCGAAGAAAAAGAAAGCGACGAAGAAGAAGTAAGGCATGGCCAGACTTCTCTCGGACGTTCTCGAATCAACGTTCTTCCGCGGTCCTAGGGCGCCTTTGCCCTTGGCCTTCTCCTCCTGTTCTCGCGCTTTTGTGAGGGACAATCGTTTTAGTCCGCTGCTCGTTACCTTCCTCGGAAAGAGCATGTACGTCATCAGCGAGAGGATCAATGGCCTTTTCTCTTCCGTCTCCAAAGCCATCGACCAGCGGGACGCGAAATGGATCCAGGAGCATGCGCTGAACCAGATCGCCAAGGGAGCGCAAGCACTGGACATCAACACCGGTCCAGGCAGAGAGGACGGGCCAGCGGTGATGGAATGGCTCGTAAGGACCGTGCAGGAAGTGACCGACGTTCCTCTGAGCATCGACACGCCGGGCATCAAGACCATGACGGCAGGACTTAAGGCCTGTCGGAACCGGGCCATCATGAACTCCACTACGGCGGAGAAAGCGAAGATGGAGAAGCTGTTTCCCTTGGCCCGCGAGCACAACGCGGACATCATTTGCTTGACCATGGACGAGCGCGGCGTCCCCAATGACGCTGCCTCGCGCGCGGAGATGGCCATGCTCATGATCACCACCGCCATGGAGCACGAGATCATGCCGGATCGATTATACCTCGATCCGCTGGTCCTGCCGACGAAAGCGGCCCAGGACCAGGGACTGAAGGTCATCGAGGCCCTCCGCATGTTCCAGAGCTTGAACGAACCTGCCCCTCGAACGGTGGTCGGATTGAGCAACGTCTCCAACGGAACGAAGGACCGGCCGTTGGTGAACCGCACCTACCTGGCCATGCTGATGGGCGCAGGCCTGAGCGCCGTCATCTGCGACCCCGAGGACCAGGAACTCATGAGCACCATCAAGGCCGGACAAGTGCTGCTGAACCAGAAGCTCTATTGCGACGATTTCCTGCGCGCTTGATCATCCGCCCCTTGCGATGTCGATGGCTTCATCGCATGCTGCATGACCAACGAACCGTTTTGTGTTGCGACGGCCTGATCTTTTGAAGGACGTCGAAATAGCGCCGTATTCCACCGAGACACAAAAAGCGTCATATCCCAACGGAACGATTAGACGCGCAGTATGTCCGATCCGAGGGCTCATCGTTTCCTCATCATTCTCGGAGTGGTGGCAGCTCTGGCCATATTCACCTCCACCATGTCCAAGAACCCCGCCCTTCCGCTTCTGGCAGCGAGCATCGGCGCCAGCGACGCGCAGGTGGGCCTCATATCCGCCATCAGCCCCATACCCGGCATTCTGGTGAGCAGCTTCGCCGGTGCCTACTCCGATAGAAATGGGAGGTCAAAGGTCATCACCCTCTCGCTGCTCATCTTCGCCTCAGCGCCTTTCTTCTACCTGTTCGTGACGGATCTCTGGCAGCTGGCCGCGGTCAGATTCTACCACGGGTTCGCCACCGCCATCTTCATGCCCGTGGCCATGGCCGCCGTGGCGGACCGATACCCCTCGTCCCTGCGCGGTCAGGCTTTGGGGACATATTCCTCCTTTACCATGGCGGGGCGCTTCATCGCGCCGTTCCTCGGTGGAGCCCTGATCTTCTACGCTAGCTTCGGTTCCCTATATCTCCTCTGTGGCATCACCGCCATCGTCGCGCTCGCCCTTTCGCTCCTGGTTCCCTGGGATGACAGTGATACCATCGCCAAAGCGAAGAAGTTCTCCGGCTCCATGCTCTCCGCCCTGAAGGAGGTGGTGCAGGAGCGCAAGATCATGGTCACTTCCTCTATGGAAGGGGTACAGTACTTCGCCATGGGCGCTTTCGAGGCTTTCCTCCCCCTCTACGCCAGGTCCCTGGGATTCAATGCTTTGGACATCGGTGCTATCATGGGCGTGCAGGTGGTGAGCATGCTTCTGTTCAAGCCGCTGATGGGCCGGGTCTCAGATCAGAAAGGCAGGGTTCCGATGATCGTCATCGGACTGATCCTGGGCGCGGTCGCCATGTTCCTCATGCCCTTGACATCGAACATCTTGCTCCTGGCGATCCTATCCATAGCATTCGGCCTCACAGTGGCCATGGTCACCGCATCCACCTCCGCCCTGGTGACGGAGATCGCCGGCTCGTCCGCGCATGGCTCGGCCATCGGCGTGCTCAGCTCGGTGATGGACATCGGACACTCCGTCGGTCCTTTGATCACCGGCATGGTGGTGGGGGCGATCTCATTCCTAGCTGGGTTCGGTCTCGCGGCCGCCCTCCTCGTAGTAGGAGCGGCGGTGTTCGCGCTCGAGATGAGGGGACCGATCAGAACGAAAGCCTGAGAGAAACCATCAGACCTAAGCAGGATTGAAGCTGATCTCCACCTTCTTCACGTCCCACAGGGTCTCGATGCGCTCGTTGACCTCTTCCTTGATGTTGCTGGCGAAGATGTGGCTCTCAGGCAGGTCCACCGAGATCTTGACCACCCCCTCCTCCACCTTCACTTCCTTGATGAGGTTGCCGCGAACGATGTCCAGACCAGTGAGCGGATTCATCACGTTCTTGAGGCGGCGCTTCACCAGCTCCGCCGTGGTCGGCTCTCGCTCCTTGATCAGACCGTGCTTCTCCTCGTAATTGGTGATGGCCTCGCGGAGGCCTTCCACGGCCAGCACTGAGCAGTGCGCCTTTATCTTCGGCAGCCCGCCCAATGCCTCCGAGGCCTGTTGCCAGCTTATCTTCTTGGCCTCTTCTATGGTCTTCCCTTTGGCCAGCTCGGTGATGATCGAGCCGGTGGCTATGTTCGAAGCGCATCCATAGGATTCGAACTTCGCGTCCACGATCCGGTTCTCGTTCGGATCGATCTTCAGGTACACCGCCACCATGTCTCCGCATGCCGGGCTTCCCACGATGGCCTTTCCGTCAGCGTCCTCTATCTTGCCCACGTTCTTGGGGTTCTTGAAATGCTCCAGAACCTTCTCTCCGTACGGGAACTTCATGCTCTGAACCTCCTCAATCCTTCAGCGGGCTGATGCTCCGCAATCTTCCGATGATGTCCGTCATCGCCTTCACGACCTCTGGCACCTCGCTAATGTCGTTGAATCGGCCCAGTGAATATCGTATGGACCCGTGCGCCCGCTCGTGGTCCCCACCGATGCCCATGATCACGTGGCTGGCCTCCAACGACCGGGAGAAGCAGGCCGAGCCGGTGGAGACCTCGATGCCTCGCATGTCCAAATGGAGGGTTATCGACTCGCCCTCCACGCGGTGGAAGGTGATGTTGGCGTTCTGAGGGATCCTCCTGGTCCGAGAGCCGTTCAGGGTCGTCCGAGGCACCTGCTTCAGCAAGCTGTCTATGAGCGAGTCGCGGATGGCGCGGAGGCGCTCGTTCTCCTCTTCGGTCACCAGTTCTATGGCTTTGGCGAATCCCATCGCTCCCGGGATGTTCTCCAGTCCCGCCCGCAGATTGAACTCCTGGAACCCGCCGTCCATCCATTTCATCAGAGGAGTGCCCTTGCGGACGTAGAGCGCCCCGATCCCTTTTGGACCGTGGATGGTGTGGGCGGTTATCGTGGCCAGGTCCACCGCCATTCGGCCCATGTCCAATGGAATGCGGGTGAGCGTATGGGTGGCGTCCGTATGGAATAGCGCCCCTCTATCATGGCAGATCTTCCCGATCGCCTCGATGTCCTGCACGGTCCCGATCTCCTGGTTGGCGTGCTGGATCGAGACCAGGACGGTTTCCTTGGTTATGGAGCGCTCCAGCTCCGCCAGGTCCAGGAAGCCCTCTTTGTCCACTCCCAGATAGGTGACCTTGTAGCCCAACCTCTCCAACGCCTTGGCGCTGTTCAGAACAGGAAAGTCCTCGATCTTCGATACGACGATGTGCTTGCCCTTCTTGCCCGCAAGGGCATTGGTCACTCCTTTGAGGGCCAGGTTGCTTGATTCCGTATCCCCGGAAGTGAGCAGCACCTCCTCGGGAGAGGCTTTGAGCGCCTCGGCCAGCTTCACTCGCGCTGCTTCCAGCGTCTCCTTGGCCTCGATGCCCATGGAATGCCCGAACTCCGATGTCGCCACCGCATAGGAATCGAAGTAATAGGGCTTCATCGCCTCCAGCACGCGCCCGTCCAGCCTGGTGGAGGCGGCGTTGTCCATGTAGATCGTCCTGTCGGGCAATGAGAACACCTCAGATGAATAGCGTGATGTCCGATTTCCTCGCTTCGTTCACGTATGTGCCCACGGCACCGAACTCATCGATCCAATCCAGCCGGAGGTCCTCCTTCTTGATCCCCATGATCTCCATGGTCATCTCACAGGCGATGATCTTGCCCCCTAGCTCCTTGAAGTCCTTGACCATCTGCTCCAACTTGGCCACGTTCGCCTTCTCCATCCGCTGCCTGACCATCCTTCTTCCCAGGCCAAGCATGTTCATCTGGGAGAGGGGGCCTTTGTCCAATCCTCCCTTCTTGAGACGATTGAGACCCCAGAAAGTGAAGTAGAGCGTAGCCTCCATGCCCATGGCCATGGAGCCGTTGGCGATGATGAATGCGCTGAACACCTTGTCCATGTCGCCGCTGTGCACGACTATGGTCGTCTTCTGGGTCACTCTATCACCCCTTCACCTTCTTGATGCGGATGATCCACTCCGGACCGTTGTCCTTCACTTCCAGCAACTGCTGCTCCAGCGCGTCCACTGCCATCGGTATCTCTTTCTTTGATGAGGGATGTGTTCCGACGACCTCAATGACATCCCCGACGGCCGCTTTCTTCAGCGCCTTCCTCACTTCCACCAAAGGAACGGGGCAGTTCTGTCCCCGGCAATCAAGGTTGACCTGCGACATCGATCTCACTTGTCCTGCTATGTCCTCGTTTCCAGGTAGATAAGTACTTTCTCATGCGCCAGGAGCCCCCCCTCGAAGGACTCGCTCCCTGACCGTATACCAGTGATGATTCCAGACCGTCTAGGATAGAACATGTCTTCATTGAAGCCTCGGTGCACATACCTCTCACTCGATTCGAGCATCTGGACGCAATCTCGCTCTGCGGACGATCTCTGGCACCTTCTCTTCCCACAAGGGCGCCATGATGTGCACGCCATGCACTCCTTCGATGCTCCGCAGATGCTCGATCTGCTCTACGCAGATGCGGATGCCTTCCTCCTTCGGGTCCTTGGCCGCCTTCATGCGCTCGACTATGGCATCGGGAACGATCATGCCTGACACCTTGTTCTTCATGTAGAGCGCCACCCTGTGCGATTTCAGCGGCAGGATGCCCGCCAGTATATGCACATCCTCATGCAGCCCCCTGACCCGAACGAGCTCCATCCACCTTTCGAAGCGTTCCATGTCGAAGATGCTCTGCGTCTGCACGAAATCCGCTCCCGCCCTCACCTTCTTTGCCAGCCTGGCGACCCGGAACTCGAATGGATCGGCAAAAGGATTGGCCGCCGCGCCCAGGAAAAGTCTTGGAGCTACTTCCAGTTCCTCGTCGCTCCACACTCGGCCTTCGTCCCTCATCTTGCGCAGGATCATCAGTTCCTGGATGGAGTCGACGTCGTACACGTTCTTCGCTTCCTTCTGGTTACCGAAGGTTTGATGGTCGCCGCTGATGCAAAGCACGTTCTTAATGCCCAACGCCGATGCCCCCAGGATATCGGATTGCATGGCGATCCGGTTCCTGTCCCGACAGGTCATCTGGATGACCGGTTCCAGGCCTTCCTCGATGAGAACGACCGCAGCGGCGATGGACGACATCCTGGCCATGGCGATCTGGTTGTCGGTGAGATTGAAGGCGTCCGCACAACCTCGCATCTCCTTCGCGTGTCGACGGACGCTCTCGGCGCTGGCGGACTTGGGCGGCCCGATCTCCGCCGTGACGGCGAACCTCCCATCGCAAAGCACCTTCTCCAAGTTGCTGCCCGCCTTCATCCTCTCATCTCCTTCTCTTCCCTGGTCAGGACCGCCTCCGGCCTGATGATCCTCCTCGGTCCGCCGCTACGGCTGGGCATCCAGTTCTTCGGAGGTATCAGCTCCTCCAGCAGGTCCAATCGATCAAGGCGCTCGAGCGAGTGGTAGATCTCCTCCCAGGCACAGGGCGTATCGTGACCGATCTCGCACTTGCCGTTCTGGCTCCCTCCGCAGGGACCGTTGAGCAGGCTCTTGGCGCAGCGGACGATGGGACATATCCCTCCGGTCAGATGCAGAACGCAGTCACCGCAGCCCCCGCATTTCTCCATGAAAACGCCCGGTTCTTCGGGCGCACCCATGTTCGAAGTGTTAAGCCCGGGAAGGACCCTCACTTCCGGGAAAAGCGCCTGGATGGTTTGCGCCCCAACCCCGCAAGCGATGGAGACGACCGCGTCGCTCTTGGCCACCAGGTCGGAGAGCTCACGCACCCACTCTTTCTCGCATTGCCTCTCCGTGGTGAACTCGGTCACCTCCCAATTCCTTCCTCGGAGGTCGGAGTGCAGGCGCAAGCTCTCCGCCAAGATGCCCACCTCCTTCTCTCCGCCCGCGAGGCAAATGGCCACGCAGGAACGACAGCCTGCCACTAGGATGCGCTGATGTCCCTCGAGCATGGCGCAGATCTCCTGGAGCGGCTTCTGTTCTCCGATTATCATCCCTTCGCCTCCAGTGGGTTCGACCCTAGCTCGCTCGCCCTTCTCATCATCTCATCCGCGATCTCCTTGAACTTCCAGCCCTGGTTGGAGGCAAGGTAGAACATCTCTATCCTCCGTCCATCCATGCCCAATGCATCCAGGATGCTCTTGGCCTGATCGACGCGCTTCCTGGCTTCGTGATTGCCATAGTGATGGTGGCAGTTTCCTTCCAGGCATCCCGCCACGAAGAGCATGTCGGCCCCTTCGCGGAACGCCTTGAGCAAATGTACGACGTCGATCCGACCGGCACATGGCAGTCGGATCAGAATTATGTCCGGGGAATATTGCAGTCGCTCTTCTCCGGCCAGGTCCGCTGCTGCGTAGCCGGCGTGTGAGCAGACGTAGCCGATGATCTTCATGGACGTGGCTCCTTGAGCGCCGCCTTCCCTTCCGCAGCTATCTGGGCGTCGGAGTAGCAATGCATGTCGATGGCCTTGCCGGGGCAGGAGGTCACGCACATCCCGCAGCCCTGGCACAGCTCGTATCTGACCTCTGCCTTGCCCTCGTCCGTGACGTATGGTGCACCATAGGGACAGATGCGCACGCAGCTCAGGCAGGCCGAGCACTTGCCTGCCTCGACCTGGGCCACCGCACCGCCCTCTTCGATCCCCGGAGAAAGCAGGAGGGCGGCCGCTCTGGCCGCAACGGCCGCACAATCCAATCGGACGTCCCCACTGCTCCACTCGCTCCATGGATCGATGACGTAGATCCCGGCCCGCAGACTCTCCCCAGCGCGCAGCCTTACCTTCGATTCTCGAGGCATGCCGTCGGGACGCATCGCCAACCCAAGAACGAAACAGGTGCTCGCGCTTCCCGCGTTCAGATCTGAACCAACCAGAATCACTGCGTCCGCATCCAGGGCCAGCTCTCCGACGATGGGGTCGACCGTTCTGACGATCGCTCTTTCTCCGGGGGTGACAGTGGGCGCTCGTTCCGTTCTCATGAAGATTGTTCCATGGCGTTGCGCTCGAAGCTGTTCCGATTCCAGCTCGCCCCTCGAGGAGATGTCCCTACAAAGGATGCGCACCGAGGACTCGGGCGACCTTGTTCGCACCGCTACCGCCGTTCGCATGGCCCATTCCATGGCCTGAGGTGAGTGGAACTCCGATTTCCAATCGTCGACCACGATCACAAGGGAAAGAGGCAGCCGCGCTCCGCCGGCCATGAGCTCCTCGAAATGCATCGGGCCCATGATACCTTCTTCGAGCTTCGCGGGCAAAGGATCGAACGCTATGATCACCGCACCGCATCTGACCGCTCCGGAGGTCTTTCCTTCTGTGAGCACATCGAATGCTCCTGGAACCCCATCCAGTGATGCCAAGTGCCCGGATATGATCGGAGAACCCTCCTCGCTGCGCTTCAACGCCTCGGCTAGCGTGGGATCGAGAAAGCGAGGCAATCGCAGCATGCCTTCTTCCACCAGTATCATGACCTCGAGGTCGAGGGCTCGCAGATCCTCCGCCGCCAAGGCCGCCCTCAGGCCGTCCCCGACGACGAGCACCGTCCTGCTATCAGGGATCCTGACATCGTAAGGCGCTGGTGCGAGCAGGCGGCACTTCTCCACGGCCATCCTCAGCAACCTCTTTGCTTTCAGGTCGGCCCCTGCTTTCGAATGAACGAAGGCGCTCTGCTCGCGGACGTTCGCGATGGTGAACATGAAAGGGTTCAGTCCGGCCTCGGCCGCCAACCGCATCAGCATTCGCTCCTTGCTCAGAGGCGAACAAGCGGCGACGACGAAACGATCGACCTCGTCCTTATTCAACGCCTGCAGCATCTGGGCCTGACCAGTCTCCTTGCACACCTGATCGATGAAGCGAACGAACGAGACCTCTGGCAAGGATGAGACGTGCTTGCCCAGGGAGCGCAGGTCCAGCGATCCCTCGCTTCCGCCCGCAGATTCGCAGATGAAGACGCCGATACGCTTCTCGCTCATTGCATCTCCTCCAGCGATCTCGCAGCCGCTCCAGCGGCCCTCTCTCCGTCCTTGGCGCTCTCCCGGATGTCCTTCGACCCGGTGCAGCTGCCGGCTGCGTATACACCAGGTCTTGAGGTCTGATGCCTATCCAGCTCGCTGGTGAGAATGAAGCCCTGGGCGTCCTCCTCGAGTCTCAGGGCATGGCTGAGCTCCTTCGAACCTGCAGAAGGGACCATTCCCACGGAAAGGATGACCAGGTCCACAGCCTCCTCCTCGATGATCGAATCGTCGCCGGTGGCGAATCTCACTACCGGCCTGCCATCTTCGCCGAGCAGAACTTCGGAGGGCCGGGAGCGGATCAGCCTCACGTTCTTCTGCCCCGCCGCCCAAGAACGGATGTCGTCCTGCGCATCCACCGGACGCCAGTCCATGAAGAGGTAGAGTATCGATGTCTCCGGGTCTATGCGCTTCAGCAGTTGCGCCATCTTCCACGAGTACTTGCAGCAGGCCTTGGAACATGCCCCCGACCCTTTGCTCAGGTCCCGGGAGCCGACGCACTGCACGAAGGCCACGCTCTTTGGCGCCATGCCGGTGGAAGGGACGAGCAGCTTGCCCGAGGCACGGATCTGGTGCTCCGCCTCCACGGCCGAGATGACGTCCTTGATCCGCCCGTGGGAGAGGCGCTTCTCGACCGAGGGATCGAACGGCTCGGCACCCGTTGCGACTATGATCGTCCCGACGCTGAGCGTTCTTGTGGAAGAGGACCCACCGACGCTGAGGCGCAGGCGGTATCTGCCCGGCCTGCCGCTCAGAGAAAGGACCTTGGCGCCCTTGAACCGCTCCACGCCCAGGCGTTTCACTTCCTTAATCAAGTTGACACTGAGGCACACGTCGCAATGAACGCACTCCCGCACGCCCTTGCAGCCGTATGCCTTGACCTTGCCACCAAGCTCGGGCTCGCTCTCCAATATGACTGGCCTGATCCCCTTCTCCGCCAACTGCACCGCCGCCGAGAGCCCGGCGACGCCCCCTCCGATGATGGCCACAGTCCGTGACCTGGCATTCACTGGTTTTATCGTTTCTTTCATCTACATGCGATGCCACGCCTTCTGGATTCTTATAGGTTGCCAGCTTCGGACTTGGTCCTATCGAAGCGCAGAAAGCGGATTATATTTGGAGGGGGATAGGAGGAACGTGCGCAACGCGGTCTTCACCGTGGACGTGGATAGAGATGTGAACGTGGCCGAGGAGGGACGCTACGACGCCGCTTCCTCTCCTGGCAAGACAGGCGAGACCGCGGCCCGCTACACCTCGTCCGCAAGAGGGCTGGAAATACTGGTCAACGTCCTGGACGAGTTGGAGATCCATGCCACATTCTTCCTCGAAGGGGATACGCTGCGCGCTCTGGCCAAGCACATGGACGTGCGATCGTTGCTGTCGAAGCACGAGGTCGCCTGTCATGGCGTCTGCCATGAGGATCTCACTGGCGAGACCACAGGCATCTGCTTGACGGGACCGGAGACCGCTGAGGTCGTGAGGGAGAGCGCTTCCATTGTGGAGGACATTTCTGGCCGCCGGCCTTCCGGGTTCCGCGCTCCCTACCTGCACACGAGCAGCGAAACCCTCGCCATACTGGCCAAGGAAGGATTCCGCTACGATTCCTCCAAGGTCAAGCGCATTGAAAAGGGCAGGATCGACCCGTGGAGATTGGATGAAGGTCTTTGGGAACTGCCGGTGGCGGAAGGCAAGGACGCCAAACGAAAACGTATCGTCTCCTACCTCTGGCCCATGCATGAAGGGGAACGCTCACCTTCCGACTATGTCGCCATGGCCGAATCGCTGAAAGCGGGATGCTTGATCTTGGCCACGCACAGCTGGCACATAGTGGAGACGTACGGCCACGGCCTCCTGGACGAGATGCAGGTGGAGATGAATCTGCGGAACCTGCGTAAGTTGCTTGAGGGCATAGCGGAACTGGGCATCGAATTCCGCACCGCTGACGAGGTCGTGGACATCATGGTGAGGGATCGATCATGAACCCGATGCCTGAGACAAAGAACGGAAGAGGAAAGTACGACGATGCGCTCGATCTCGCCTGGGACGCCTTGTCCCATTTGGACCTAGGAGATGTCGCGAGAGTGTCCCTTTGCGACCTCCAAGAGGATGAGCTGGATCTCCGTCATCTATCCACGTCGTTCAGGATGCGCCCAGCAGATAGGACGATGTTCGAGGACGGAGTACAGGTCCAACCGCATCTGCAGGTCCTGGCCCTCCACTATCTGTTGGGGTGCGATGAACGGCCGCTGACCGGGCGACCGATGTCCTTCGCTCAAGCTCCCGGCGGTCCAGTCTATTTGGAGGCGTTCAATAAACGGGTGCTCGACCGTCTGGCAGAGGAATACGGGAGCGATCCAGGCAGAATGCTTCGGGCCGGAGAGGTGTTGCACGGAGAACGAGTACCGCTCGGTGACGCAGGTATCAGACTGTTGGTCTTTCCAAAGATGCCCGTTACCGCGATCGTCTGGAAGGGAGATGAAGAGATTCCAGCCAACGCAAGCATGCTCTTCGATGAGCTGGCAGCATCGATCCTTCCGACGGAGGATCTGACCGTGCTCGGCTCGCACGTCCTGCAGCGGCTGCAATCGACCTCGAAATAGAGCGTTCAGTTCAGGCCGATTATCGTGCCGTCGTCCTTCACGTCCATGTTGAACGCGCTTGGTTCTGCTGGCAGACCAGGGATGAGCATGATGTCGCCGCAGACCACCACGATGAAACCAGCTCCCGCGGACGGGCTGAGATCGCGCACGGTCAACACCCAGTCCGTCGGCGCGCCTTTTACCTTCGGATCATCGGAGAGCGAATGCTGGGTCTTGGCTATGCACACCGGCAGCTTGTCCAGGCCCATGGCCTCTATCTCCTTCATGTCCTTCTCCGCCTCGGCATGGAACTTGACCGCTCTGGCCCCATACAGCTCGCGGGCGATCCTCTCTATCTTCTCACGCACCGGCAGCTTCTCGTCGTAAAGGAAGTGAAAGTCATTGTTATCATTTTCGATGGCTTCCAGCACTTGCCTGGCAAGCAGGATCCCTCCATCCCCGCCCTGATCGAAGACGTAAGAGACGGCCGCCCGCACTCCGATCTCCTTGCAGTGGGCCATGACCGCCTCCACCTCTTCCGCGGTGTCGGTGGAGAAGTGGTTCACCGCCACGACCACGGGCACGCCGAACTTACGCACATTGGAGACGTGCTTGTCTAGATTGACGAGACCTCTTCCCAAGGCGTCGATGTTCTTCACGTCGCACTTCTCGAACGGGCATCCGCCATGCATCTTCAACGCTCTGATGGATGCTACCACTACCACACAGTCGGGACGAAAGCCGCTCTCTCTGCAGACGATGTCGAAGCATTTCTCCATGCCCAAGTCGGTCGCGAATCCTGCCTCCGTGACCACGTAGTCAACCATCTTCAAAGCGTATTTCGTCGCTAGGATGGAATTGTTGCCGTGGGCGATGTTCGCGAAAGGGAATCCGTGGATGAAGATCGGCTCGCCTTCCAGCGTCTGCACCAGGTTGGGTTCCATGGCATCCTTCAACAGCAATGCCATGGCCCCGACGCAGCCCAGCTGACCGGCGGTGACCGGCTTCTTGTCGTAGGTCCTGGCGACCACGATCTTCGCCAGCCGTTTCTTCAGATCTTCCATCGACGTTGCCAGAGCAAGTATGGCCGATATCTCCGAGGCGGCGGTGATGATGAAGCCGCTTTCATGTGGGACGCCTCCATCACCTCTTCCCCCGAGCCCGACGATGATCTGCCGTAGCTCGCGGCAGTTCATGTCGATTGCCTTCTTCCAAATTATCCTGGTCGGATCAATGTTCAGCTCGTTCTTCCTCTGGATGTGATTCTCGATTATGGCGGAGAGAAGGTTGTGGGCCGCTGCCACCGCGTGGATGTCCCCGGTGAAATGAAGGTCGATGTCCCACATGGGGTACACCTGGGACCTGCCGCCTCCGGTGGCACCGCCTTTCACGCCGAACACCGGACCGAGGGAGGGCTGACGCAGGCACCCCATGACGCTGAGCTTGAGCCTGCCCAGGCCCTGCACCAGACCGATGGTGGAGACGGTCTTCCCTTCTCCAGCGGGCGTGGGCGTGATGGCGGTCATGACGATGAGCTTGCCATCCTCTTGTCCTTCGAAGCGCCTGAGCACGTCCAAAGGCACCTTGGCCATGTATTTGCCGTAGAGCTGCAGGTCACCGTTCGTCAGGGAGAGCTTCTCCGCCACCTTCTCAATCGGCGCGCATTTCGCTTCTTGGGCGATCTCGATGTTCGTCTTCATGGCCATTCCTCCTCTTTGCGTCGGTTGGCGCTTATGATGCAATTGATATAAAACGGGTTGCAGCGCCAATGGAGCGCCGCAAAGGCAAGATTCATAGGCGCTCATCCACCTCTCTCATCCGGTGGAGACAGTGGCAGCGCAGATCATCGATGGCAGTGGCATCGCTTCCAGAATCAAGGAAGAGCTAAAGCCGAGGATCGCCAACCTGAGGGCGACGGGGCTGGTCCCCGGTCTGGCCGTTGTGCTGGTGGGCAACGACCCCGCTTCCGAGGTCTATGTGCGCATGAAGGGCAAGGCCTGCGAGGAGCTAGGCATGTATTCGCGCACGGTCAACATGCCTGAAACGGTCAGCGAAGAGGACCTGCTGAAGAACATCGACTATCTGCATGCCGACC